>WJJU01000612.1 GCA_014729595.1 Chitinivibrionales bacterium | reverse complement strand
GGACCAAGTCGATAATCCGTGTAATGATCTCTTTGATATCTTCATCCTGGATGGCACGGTAGATTCCATACTTTCCCCGGTAGCCCAACAGTACTCCCAAATGAGCCATTACCGAGTGGCTCATGTTGAGTATGCGCAGCTTCATGTCTTCATACTTTTTGACGTCGTCGTAACTTTTAGCCATAAACACACCCTCGGCCTTTTCCAGCGGGGGGCGCCCGGCCGGGAAAATATCCTCTACCGCCCAATACCGTGTTCTTTCGGTTACGACAACATTCGATATCAATTCAAGTGTTTCCATAGCTTGCTGCGTTTTGTCGTCGGGAGGTACCGCGATACGATCGATCATACAGTTGGGAAAACTGAATCGGCCTGGATCGAGCAAATAATCGACGAATCCGGCCGGCGCATAGCCGTTCTCCTCCCAAGCCCGCGCAACAGTCCTGACCGTCGCGCCGGTGTAATGACCATTACCGGAGAAATTTGTGCAACTCACGAGAGCGAAAGGGAGGTTTTCCTTGAATCGCTCCAGCGCGAAAGCGGTCCATTTTGCCGGATCGGATTTGACGGTTCCCTCGCTCATGTCGCGTTTTAGCTGTTCGTCAACCGGTTCGGCAAACTCACCGTCACTGTACGATACGCCGTACACTCCTTCGGGGGCGTTGATTGTTGCATATTGCAGTTCGGGGTTCCGCGCAAACTCCATGAGTCTATGCCAACTCATGCCGGCACGGTTGTCGTCCACATAGAGCACCGACTGAATGGCGCCCTGAATCTTTGGGACTACACGATCTTTCTCATTTTCGTAGATTAGCTGTGTCATCAAGTAATCGCAAGCGGCAAGATCGGCCACATAGCGCTGTGCATAAGTTTCGATCCCAATCATCGCCCCGGCGGAAACATCGTGATTGAGCAGGTCCTGCAGTATATCTCCGGTGTGGCCATAAGCCATTCGCCCCGCCGAAAAACAAAGCGATTTAATCGGCGCTTCAAGTCGCTCATAGGCGGGAAGTGCAACTTCCTTGCCGCTCCAAAAAGCGGTATCGTTCAGCGTTTCACGGCATAAAATTCTCGGTGACATATTTTTTTGCCCTTTCCGGATACACCATTTGCCGGAACCGGGTTGGTCCCGTTCCTCTTACCATATCTCATAATCGAGAGACGACATACCCGGCTCGCCGTGGCCGCCGCCCCGCTCCCCTCTACGCACCCTGTCGCCCGGCTTGGGAGCTAAATCAGGCCGAGATTCAAAATACACCTTTCCACGTGTGGCCATGCATTATATACTCTATAGTTGTTTTTCGAGCGAACATAGTCTCCGCCCGGAGGGGCAAACAAACATCAGCACCGGCATCGCCCGGAATCATCGGCTTATGAACATAGCTTTCGTTAACCCCGAATATCCGTCTCGGACCGGCCGCGATCACGGCGGTATCGCCACCTACATTTTCACAATGGCCAACACCCTGGCGGCGCTGGGGCATCGGATTTACGTTGTGGCGCGACAGGGAACTGTGTCCGATACGCTCGATGAGCGGGTGGAAGTGCGTCGGTTTCAAAGCGAGCCGATTCACCGTTTACTCCCGCTTCTCGATCGGCTTGTTGACGAAAAAATACGCTGGGAGCGAGGATGCTCACGCGCACTCCGGAAGACATTGATCGAAATCCATCAGGAAAAGCCCCTCGACGTGGTTGAAGTTCCGGAATACAACGGACTTGCCGGCGAACTTCCCCCCTCACTCCCCTTCCCGATTGTAGTGCATTTCCACACGCCAACCGCTTTGCTCGATGAACTCAACGGAATAAAGCCCACCGGGAAACAAAAAAAATGGCATATCTACGAAGCGTGGGCGGTACGGCACGCTCAGGCGTACAAATGTTCAAGCGAATCGCTCAAAGAGCGCCTTCCCGCCCTCAGTGGCGTTCCTCGTGAACGGATCGAGATCATTCGCAGACCCATCCCCACCCGAGCCTTCGACGCCCGCCGGAAGCACCATGATCTTACAGCCGATCGCATAGACATCTTGTTCTCGGGGCGCCTGGAACGTCGTAAAGGGTCCGAGACAATACTAAGTTCAATACAAGACATACTCCGCCTTGACCCAAGAATACGGGTAACATTCGCGGGAGAAACGCAAGTTGGCGAGACACTCTCCTCTCGCACCGCCATCGAACGAGCGGTCTCCCCCCGCGAGCGACATCGGGTATCTTTTCTCGGCGCCGTCAAAAGACACGAGCTATGCACATTGTACTGCCGCTCTTCGATATTGCTGATGCCTTCGCTGTTCGATAACGCCCCCTATGCACTTCTCGAAGCGATGGCCGCGAAGCTTCCGGTGGCCGCCGCGGATGTGGGAGGCGTGAACGAGATTATTCGCCATGATCACAACGGACTTCTTTTTATGCCCGACAGCCCCGAGGAGCTGGTCGCCTGCCTTCGTACTCTGATCGGATCGCCGGCAACCGCTTATCGCTTGGCGGCGCAAGCATATAACGACATACAAAACCTATACGCACCGTCGACTATTGCACGGCAAACCCTTTCATTTTATGAACGGTTGCGGGTGGAGGTCAAAAAAAAAAGCCTGAAAGACCCGCTCAGAATAAGAGCCGCTTCGTGAATGAGCTACATCCGGATGCGATCCCGCGGATGAAACGACGTGGCATATCCCCGGATGAAACGGCAAGAAGTCGGAATAAAACAGGCGGGTGACGCCGTGAGCGGCGGTTCTTCTAAAAGGGGCTCTGAAGCGAAGTCTAGCCGTGCCGATCTTTACTATTACGCTTACGTCGATCACCGCCGGCACTTCCAAACCCTCGGTGATCGGCGCTACCTCTTAATTTCCCAAATCAAACCACTTATCAATAACCCACAAAGACGGATCTTCGGGGTCGGGAACGACACAAAAGACCTGCCGGCCTATACCGACCTCCTCTTTCGATCCGTCTTCCATGACAAATTCCATAGTTCCCCCATACATAGGCACCTCAACTTTGGTTGTATCATAGGTGCGTTGAATTCGAAAGCTTACGGAATCGCCGACGCTGTCAACGCCTATGGTATCCACCTCGATGTTCACGTCGGCGACAAACAACTGCTCATAAAACGAAGGCGGCACTACAAAGTCGATCCGTCGCACTTGACTAAACATGCGCCGATGAACCCTCATCTCCAGATCGTAACCCCAATAGTGATAGACTCCCGGCGCCACGTTGGTGTACGCCGTGTCAATTTTTTCCGCCGCTACGATTCCGCTGAATTGCGAGGCCAACGAAGACGCGACATAAAATCTGAAGCTTTTATCGCGAGCGAACAAATCCTGAAAGAGCCCGATGCTTTTCTTTTCGTAAGCCGTCTTAAGCTGAAGAACCGCGCCCAACGGCGTTGACCGCAATCTTCCCGATTCACGCGGTAACCCCTCGGGCGGAAAGAACGGGTTGACGCACGACATCACAACTACCGCCGCAAGTGCAATCCACCGCCCGCAAGCGCGGGGCCGCGAAACGGGCCTTCCGGCGATATGGGTGCCAAGGTTCGATTTCAATCGCGATACTCCGGATGAAAGAAAGTCAGGCCCGGCGCTTCATGCGAAGCGTCCCATTCGAATATCGTCCAGGTATTTTTGAATGAGTGAAAAACAAGCTCAAACCTTGCATGCGCACGCATAACGCTATCTTGAGGGGGACTGTCGGGAGCCTCAGTACGAATGGTAACCGCGTAATCGCGATACAGTGTTATCGTGTCGGTTTTATCGAAGGTAAGCAGTTCGCCGCTTCGCTCATTCTTCGTCCATACCACGAACAGTGAGGTGTCGTACACGCCGGTTCCGTTTCTGAAATATCGATTTTCCAACTCATCGAATCGATCGAACAACGGCCTGCGTCCAAACACCTGACCGTCGTTACCCCGATACTCGAACCGCTCATGAAACAAATCTTCACGGTCAAGTTTGGCAAATCGTTCCTTCGTGTCTTCCAGGAGATCCGAAAAGCGAAAGGGATCAACCAGCTTCCGGGGTGCCGGGTTTTCAATCTCGGAATCCCCGGGGTAAAGCACCCCGCACCCCGCAAGAGCGAAAAGCATCAGTGCCAAGGGCGTATAAGGCATACTCATCATTATGTCCTAATGTAAATCAAAAAAGCAACGTGCACACCAGATTAACTTCCCAGTAATCCTCGCGCGCTTCGCCGTTGAGCCCCCCCAAAGGATCATGCACGACACGCTTGATCCGCCCGCCGAGATATAATCCGTTTTCTCCGGTTGCGCGAGCCTCGATAAATGGCTCGACATACAAAGGCCCAATGCCCAGGGCGTTCTCGACATACCCGTTCCGAAATGAATCCCACTCTCTATAGTAAACATTACCGAATTTACTTCCGGCCGAAACGCTCAGGCGTTCTCGAAAAACGAATCGGCCCAACAGTGTGAGCCAGGAATCGAGCGACTTGCGGCTCACGGCGTAATAGTCGGTTTTTACGACCGCCGTCGTATCAAACAGCGTATCGGGATCGTAGTAGGAGCGGCCGTTCCAGTACCCGTCGTCCCAGTACACTTCCTCCAGTTCACCCTGTACCGTAACGCGCGGCGTAATCCGCCACCGGGCTTTAGTGACCGAAGAAAACATCCTACTATACGGCGGCGGATCGAACGGATGGCGGTGAAAGGCGGGGAAGGAGTATTCGGTAACGCTTGCTTCGGCCTTTGCGATCTCGCGCAGCAGCAGTTTGTCGGTGGGCTCGTAATCGATGGTGACACCGAGATTATAGGTGCGCGTTCTGTTGTTTCCGGCGCTTCGCGTACTTTTGGTGAAAAGAGAACTGTTGTTTGCATAACCGCCCGAGAACACGACATGCAACCGCAGAAACTCCGGCAATGTCAAATCGGCCGTATGCTGGAGCGTAATCCAATAATGATCGTCGTCATTGCGGACCGTGTCGCCGTGCGTCCAACCGCTCGATTCCCGCGTTATAAAGAAAAACGGATAAAGCGCCTTTTCCCGATAGACATCGAAAAAGTATCGCACTTTCCACCCCGACCGCCAATTCCTAGTGACTTCATGGGTCATACCAAAGCCGGTTTCCCTGTAGTCACGAAGCCCCGCCCAGTACAAGCTGTCTCCCTTGTCGGGTTCGGGAATCGAGCCGAGGTTGTGACGATGCAGATAATCCTCATACTCCCAGTGTATCCGCAGCCCGCCGCTGTAGGCAAAAGTCATAATCGAGTCGGCTTTGGCCAGCAGGTTCAGAGTGTGTTTGCGGTTGCGGTGATCACGGAGTATGTTTGAGTCGGGGTACGCCTCGGAAT
>WJJU01000611.1 GCA_014729595.1 Chitinivibrionales bacterium | reverse complement strand
TCGAAACGCACCGAGGTCACCACCGTCATCGGCAGCTATATTGTCAACACGCTCATTCTGGCGACCTTCTCCATTTTTATCACCTGGACCGTTGCGATACCTATCGGTATTTATTGCGCGGTTAATCAGTATAAGTGGGGCGACCGCGTGTTCTCGTTTATCGCCTATATCGGCATGTCGTTTCCTAATTTCTTTTTGGCCCTGTTGCTTTTGTACGTGGTTTCGGTCACGGGAATTTTACCGATCGGCGGAATGAAATCGGTTAATTTTGACAGTTTGGGATTTTTCGGCAAAGCCGGCGACATACTACTTCATTTGATCGTCCCCGGAGTCGTTTTGGGGACCGCGGCAATTGCTAGTCTCCAGCGGATCATGCGCGGCAATATGCTCGAAACATTGCGGGCCCAATACGTAACGACCGCCCGCGCCAAAGGGCTTCCCGAAAACAAGGTCGTGTACGTGCATGCATTACGTAATGCGATCAATCCGCTGATAACCATGTTCGGTTACGAGTTTTCGGCGCTATTGAGTGGAGCTGCTTTAACCGAAATCGTAACCTCTTGGCCGGGGCTGGGATCGGTTATGCTCGAAGCGGTTCGGGCGCAGGATCTTTTTTTGGTAATGGGTAACATGATGATGGGCGGCGCGATGCTTATCGTCGGCAACCTTTTAGCCGACGTGCTTCTGGCCTGGGCGGACCCGAGGATCAAATTGAGTTGACAAATGGCGGTTCAATACCAATCCGAGACAATTAAAAACCTTAAAAAGCTTCGGCGGCATCCGCCGGCCCTCATCGGGCTGGCCGTGCTTGTCGTGCTCTACACAATGTGCATTCTGGCGGAATTCGTTGCGCCGTATCATTACGATAACGAATCACGGGTACACTCGTTCGCTCCGCCTACACGGATTCATCTTTTCGATGCCGACGGCGACTTTCATCTTGTCCCGTTTATTTACAACTCCGAATATTCATTCGATCAATACTATCGCCGCATCTATGTCGAGCAAACCGACAAACGATATCAACTCCGTCTATTCGCAAAGGGAGATTCATACAAGCTTATGGGCCTTATCCCCTGGGACCGTCATTTGATTGGCGTTGAAGAAGGAGGGAGGCTTTTTCTGATGGGAGCCGATTCCCGCGGACGGGACATATTCAGCCGTATAGTTTACGGCTCCCGAGTCAGCTTGACTGTAGGTTTCGTAGGCGTTCTTGTCAGTTATTCAATAGGTATTCTGGTAGGAGGACTTGCGGGATTTTACGGCGGATGGGTCGACAATACGCTCATGCGCATTTGTGAAATGGTTATGCTTGTGCCGGCATTCTATCTGCTCCTGGCGCTCAGTGCCGCTCTTCCCGTCGAGATCTCTTCGGTATACCGCTATCTTTTTATAGTTTTTATATTGAGTTTCATCGGCTGGGCCCGGCTGGCACGCGTCATTCGCGGGCTTGTCAAATCGCTGCGCCAACGCGAATTCGTTCTCGCCGCTCAGGCTATCGGCAAAAGCGACGTCGGAGTGATCTTTTCTCACATAATCCCACAGACATTTTCGTTTTTAATTGTGTCGGTTACACTAAGCATTCCGGCATATATTCTCGGGGAGTCCGGTTTGAGTCTTATCGGTCTGGGTATCCAAGACCCGCACGCCAGTTGGGGGAACATGCTCTCCGACGCCATGAATGTTGCGGACATCAAGTTTCATCCGTGGATTCTTCTCCCCGGCTTTTTCATATTTATTACGGTAATGGCGTTCAATTTTCTCGGAGACGGTCTTCGAGACGTATTCGACCCAAAAGCCGCACGGTAGTAATAAAACATGGCTCTTCTTTCGGTGGAAAATTTAACGGTCGAGTTTCACACACCCGACGGAATCGTGCGGGCGGTTGAAGATCTTTCATTCACGATAAACAGAGGCAAAACAATGTGTGTAGTCGGAGAGTCCGGTTGCGGTAAATCCGTAACCGCACTTTCCATTATGCGCTTGCTGCCAATTCCACCCGCAAAGGTGGTATCCGGCCGCATCTTGTTGGATAACCGGGACCTTCTTACGTTTCCCAATGAGCGAATACGCAGAATCCGCGGCAACGACATCGCGATGATATTCCAAGATCCGATGACTTCGTTGAATCCCGTTTTTACCTGCGGACATCAAATCATGGAGCCGCTGCTGCTTCACCAGGGTTTGAACAAAAAAGCGGCACGTGAGCAAGCAATCGAGCTTTTACGCCACGTCCGTATACCCGATCCGCACAAGCGAGTAGATGAGTATCCGCATCAGTTGTCGGGCGGAATGCGCCAGCGGGTGATGATCGCCGTCGCCCTTGCCTGCAATCCAAAACTGTTGATCGCGGATGAGCCGACGACGGCACTTGACGTGACCATACAAGCGCAAATATTGGATTTGCTCGCGATGCTTAAAGATGAACACGATATGTCGGTGATGTTCATTACGCACGATCTGGGGATCGTCGCGGAGATTGCCGATGAAGTTCTGGTGCTCTATGCCGGAAAGACGGTCGAACGGGGTTCCGCCGAAGCCATCTACGAAAACGCCAAGCATCCTTATACGATCGGCCTGCTCGAATCGGTCCCCCGCATGGATCGGGCCTGCGAAAAACTCTCCGTCATCCCCGGCACGCTTCCCGACCCGACGAACTTCAAACCGGGCTGTAGATTTTATGACCGATGTTCACGTCATTCGGATCAATGTTTGACACAGCCGCCCGAAATAAGGATGGGTGATTCCCATTTCGCAGCTTGTTACCATACGGAAGAAAGCGCCAATGCTGCTGCAAGTTGAAAACCTACGGAAATGGTTCCCCGTCACAAAGGGGGTTTTATCACGTACGGTCGGTCATGTACGTGCGGTTGACGACGTCTCGTTTGCCGTTGAGCGTAATGAGGTGCTCGGACTCGTTGGTGAGTCCGGGTGCGGAAAATCGACCGTCGCACGATGCATACTTCGGCTTCAAATACCTACCGATGGAAGGGCTCTTTTTGAGGGCACCGATGTCGTCTCGGTCGGAGGTCAAAATCTGAAAAAGCTTCGACGAGATATGCAGGTGATTTTCCAGGACCCTCTCAGTTCGCTCAACCCGCGTATGAGTGTCGGATCCATACTGGCCGAACCGCTTATCGTACATGGATGGAAACACGCCACGGAGCGCGAACGTAAGGTGCGGTCGTTACTCGATACGGTGGGCATTCAGCAGAGCGCGATCAACCGTTTTCCGCATGAGTTCAGTGGCGGCCAATGTCAGCGGATCGGGATCGCCCGTGCACTGGCGTTGGATCCGCGGCTTATTGTCGCCGATGAGCCGGTAAGTGCACTTGATGTTTCGGTGCAGGCGCAGATTATCAATCTCCTCGTGGATCTTAAAAAAGAACGCGGGCTGTCATATTTGTTCATTGCACATGATTTAAGTGTCGTACGACACATATCCGATCGGATCGCGGTTATGTATCTCGGCAAAATCGTGGAAACCGGACCGGCGGACGAAGTATGTCGACGCCCGATGCATCCGTACACCAAAGCTCTTCTTGCGGCGGTACCAAGACCGATAATTCGCAAAAGAAAAGGCGTCCGCGTTATCCCCGGTGACGTTCCCAGTCCGGCCAATCCCCCCGCCGGTTGTCATTTTCATCCCCGGTGCACCATTGCAAAGCCGTCGTGTTCCCGTCAAACACCATCGCTCCAACAAAAAGAGCCGAATCGTTTGGTGAGATGTCCGTATAGCTGAAGATCCGGCTTTACCTTTCACAAACGAATCGTTTTTTGCTGATCCGGCCCTACACTCATCGATACTCTTCGCAGAGCGGATAGGCGGCTAAAACGACGGCGGTGGCATGTATCAGCCGGTAAGCATATCTCCTTTGACACCACGCTTTCGGGTTATTACTTCCGCCAAACGATTCCTGTTGAGGTCAGTCGCAATCCCGGTGCCGTGCCAATGCTTTTTGCAGCCGCATCGATCGAGGGGAACACATTGGGAGGGGATCCGCAATTCTCTCATTTCGTAGCCACCGACGACAATATTGAGTAGGCAGGCGACAGCCACCACTCCGCAGTCCGGCCTGTCTTGCCACCGCTTCAGCCATCGTGTAAACCCCGAAGTGTGTGGAACAATATAGACCTCGAAGCCCAGCTCCCGGCCTTGTTGTTTCACACGATTGATGTTGCAGCCTTCAGTGCATCCAACACAAGTGATATCAAGTTCATCCATGTTCGCTTTACATTCGCCTTCGGGTCGGGCACGCATACAGGCGGGAAGCAGTACGACTCGTTTCGATGTCCCCCCGTATTCATAGGCAAACCCCCAGTTCATAACTTCGGAGCCGACCATATTGATATGATATTCGACATCTTCTTTGCCGCAGAAAATCTCATCTTCTCTATAGCGGTAGTGTGGATGGAATGTGGTCAAAAAGCGGTTTACATTCGGAGTGAATCTTCCCAATACTCCGTGTGCCCGATTCTGAAACCAAGAAAAAAGCCCGATAGCCACATCCATCCGCCGCCGCATAAAACCCGCCTCGCGAGATGCGAAAAACCGGTGCCATCGCCGAAACCGCTTGACTTCATGCTTGAATTCCCCGGTGGCGTCCAGCCAGGCTATAAGGTTGCCAAGGGTCGCGCAATCATAACGGGAGTTAAGTGGTGCCGAGCCGATGTGAGGAACAAGAAACGCACCGGCGAGGCGACCGCGTAGCGGATCGACCATTTTCTTTATAAGAGATCCACGTCGACGAAGACGAATGAGTACCTGCAAGAGAGACACCGAAAAAATGGGTGCCCGTTGCGAGGCTCCCAAATACCGCCGCCAAGTCATTGCAAGAGTAAGCAGCTCCACGGCATATTCCTCACGGCTCCGCGGCGGCTCTTGAAGGTCCCGCTCAACAAAAGACACATACTCGGTCAGTAGCTCCCTCGCATCCTTATCGATCCGTTCCATTACCTCCCGAGAAAAGCAATGCAGTGTCGCATAGAAGGTGTCCGAGCCATCTTCTTTAGCGGTCAGATCGTAGGTTATTGGTTCCATTATCGGATCCCGCGAGTTGAAGGTATACGATTGATGACATACCGCGTACCTAAGATATAGTAACATAAATTACGTCCTCGCGGCCAAAAGATTCGATTTTACGCTGCTCCGCCGGTATGGTACATCTACCGGAGCGAAGGGAAACCATCTAAGTCCCAACCCAAAAGGTCACTCACCACCTGCGTTGGAATTCGAATGCGGTCGAACATGGTTATCCACCTTACGTAGCTGCATCGAAATGGAAAACTCAAGGGTCATGCAACTTTCATAACGGCGTTTGAGTATCGATAGATATTCCGCGATCCGTACCCAACGTCTTCCGCGTAAGCGCCGCATACCCTGTAAGCCGTCGACAACCCGTCAATGTTATGAGCCGTTATTCCTCCAGATGGTGAAACGACTACGGAGAAAAGAGGCGCATACAATGTTCCCGGGCAAGATGGGATTTCCGGGCGCTTACTCCCGTCGATGTGCATGTGGGGGGGGCACGGACTATTTTCGTAGAGCGGTAATCATTTAAAAAGGAGGCTTCGTGAAAATTAAAATTATCTACTGCGGTATGTGAAATTATCTGCCCCGAGCCGCCAGTTTGGCGGACAGCTTGAAAGCAAACTACGACGCTCAGGTTGAACTGGTACAATCCAGTGGCGGTGTGTTCGAGGTCGAGGTCGACGGTAACCTTGTATTCTCGAAGAAGAAGTTGGGAAGATTTCCCGAGGACGGCGAGATTGAGAAGTTACTAGGAACCGTCTCATGAATGCGAAGCCCGCCAAGCGGGATAGCGGAGCGCGACTGGACCGGGGGTGAAGCGCGACAGCACAAGGGACATAATGGTTTGATCCCGAAGGGATCGTATTCCTTATGCTTCCGGAACGGCTGTGACACTGAGGCGCTAAGGCTGAAAGCTTCTCCTCATTCATTGATCCTGTGCGGTTTCCGAAGAGTACATTTTTCTTTTCCCGAAGTCTTTGCGGAATGCCTAAAGCCGTCGCGAGGCATTTCGCCGTTTGTTGCTGAAGATGAAGT
>WJJU01000610.1 GCA_014729595.1 Chitinivibrionales bacterium | reverse complement strand
TTTCCAAATCGGCTTAAGGTCGGGATCTCCCTCTTTGAACCGAATGCGGACGCCGGATTTCCGAGAGTCGAAAACAGGGTGCGTGTTCATGGTATACACCCGCAAGCGAACTTCGTTGTTGTCTTTCTTGAGAGAATGAAGATTTTTAAAAAAGATTCCTCCCGCCCGACGATGGCGGGAATCGCGACCGGGCATGAAAGGATTGGGATAGGTGTAGAACCCGGTCTCTTCGGTTAAAAAGTACCACGTATAGCCGCTCGTCACCGCGACTCCCGGACCGGGCAAAAACGAGCGCGCGACGCCGTATCGAATTTCTTCGGAAATACCGGTAAAAGTGCATACGATACTGTCGGTACTGAAAAACTTTTCGGCCGGGGCAATGGTGACGGTCCGGCCGTCGGCGGAAAACCGGACCGATCGGATCGGCATCAACTCACCGGCGCTGTAACGCGTGTGCATCCGCAAACTAACATTACCCTCGCCGGTGGTGGTGTCGAAAACGGCGGCCGATACCGGCCCGGAAAAGGTTATCGAGACGGGAGTGTTAAACGATGCGCTCTTTGCGGCGCTGTCCGGGCTGACTGATTCAACGGCCAACTCTTCGACCACAAAATACCACTCCCGGCGGTCGTGGTTGGTCATAATATCGCCGGTGCCCGGATCGATTGCAAAACGAGTGGTGTCACTGGTCACAAGACCACGGTACCGGCAATGAACACTGTCGTGATAGTAAAAACGTACGGCGGGATAAAATGTGACGACACTCCCGTTGATCACAACCGAGTCGAACGAGTGCTGCTCGCCGCCGCTGAATCGCGAGGTTACGATAAGGCTCTTATTGGCGACCAAACCCGTATCCACCGTTCCTTCATACACCGGCCCGGGATAATGAATGGAGATGCCGGTTTCGGCGGCGACGCCGGTTGCGGCACTGTCGGGACTAACGGCTTGCTGAATAAGATCGGTCACTTTGAAATGCCAGCTAAAATCCTCGGCCGTCGAGGTAGAATCCAAAAGCGTCGCCGGAACGCCGTCGTCGCCCATATCGATAGGATAGCCCATCGTGTCACGGCCCGTCACCGCGCGATATCGGCAAGAGACGCTGTCTCCGTAAAAAAAATGCTTCGAAGGCACGAATGTCGCTCGGTTACCCTCTACGTATACCGTATCGAACGTCACCTGTGCCGTGGGATCGTAGAGGTTGTTGTAGCGGGTTGTCACCACTAAGCTTCGGTTGTTTTCCCCTGCCGCATCGATTGTACCGGGGTAGATTGGTGAAGAAAACACTAATTCTATAGCGGTATCGGGCGCATTGCCCTTCGTACCCGTCGGGGACACCGAAACCAAGGTAAAATGGATGCTGTCGACTCTAAGAGTCACAATCGTGTCGGCATCGGCGGCGTCCGGGATAAAATCCCTGTTTACATCGAGACGATTCGGGCCCCGAGGGGTGGATGCCCGGTCGGTCAGGTCGCCCAACACGAGCGCAATCGAATCGGTGGGAACAAAAAGGCCGGGCGGCGGGAGCATATCGCCGAAATGGCGATTTGGCACCGTGTAGGTGGGCCTGAGCAACAGGCGCCGGTACCCCGAAGACCACTGCCGGTCGAATGCGAGTGGTTCGCCGTCCCCGCGCGCGATTGAATCCAGGATACTATAGCCACGCACCGCACCGAGGGCGGAACTCGAATCCATCGACTCCGAAAAGTGAAGTACAATCCGCGCATGGGGCGGGAACCTATACTCTTCGGCGCCCACGTCTCGCGCACTCTTGGCAAGCCGGTAGGGCGTATTTCGCGGAAAGTCGAAAGATACGGAATCGAGCACGGGAAGATCGTTATGCTCCAGGGTTATCGCGATTGTGTCGTTTCGACGAAGCGGATCGTTGGTCACGGCCCACAGGGTGTCGTGCAGCACGTTATCGCCGGTCAACACCGTCGGGTCAACCACTACGGTGAGTACGGTCGACGACTCCGGGGGAAGCTTGATCGGTTCGAACGGATCTTCGCGGCTCAACGATTGAACGTAGACCTGTTCGCCTTGCCGTTCGATCCCCACGGTCAACCACCCGCCGGCGCCGCCGGTAAACCTGAGCGAATCGATCCGAAGCGTGTCGCGGCCGGTGTTCAAAAGGGGTACGCGGACGGTATCGGCGCTGTCGCGTCCCAGAATAAAAGAAAGCCGGTTGGCCAAAGTGTCGAGCGCGGACCGATAGCCTCGATTACGGTTTGTGTCGATAGTGTACCACGGATAAATGAGAGTGAACGTCGCGGTGTCGGCCTTTTGGAATCGGTCTCGGACGATCACGCGGAGCGTTGAGTCACCGGTGCCGGGAACAAAGGCAAAGAGTGGTTCATTACGCACGGTATCGAAGGTTTCGGTGGTAAAGCGGTAGCTCAGAGAGTCCCAATACGACACGTTCGGATCCGATGTCGCGACGGTAATGGACTCGACCGCACCGACGGTAACGCGCACCGCTTCGCCGTCGGACGCTTGCGTGCCGCCAATGACGACCCGGTCAATCGTCGGTTCAAAATTGGTCCGTACACACACCCCCCGCCTCACCGTGGTGTCCGGATCGGCAACGGCTACCGTCACCATATTTTCATTGGGAGAGAGATCGGTCGTCGACAATTCGTATTCTCCCTCGGTACCCAGCGGGGCGGAATCAACCGCCACGCCGTCAATCATAACCCGCGCCCTGATCGTCGGGTCATTATGGTCATCGCTTTGGTACCACACGCCCCAGACATCACCATGTTGTACATACGCAACGGGAATCGATTCTTCGAGCGTCAGGGTGTCGACGGTCCCGTCGCCGCTACTATCCCACACGGCTTTTACCGTAAGCGAGGGAACGGCATTCATCGCACCGACATGGAAACCGCGCGGCGTCATGTTCCATCCATTGCCGTCCCGCCCTTCGAATCGGCATTCGTATACCGTGTCGGCGACCTCGACCGCGTGCAATGCCGCCGTCCCGTAAAAATCGAACGTATCGACAAGCGTATCGGCAACCGTCACCCCGTCCCAGGTAACCGAAGAAAAGACGGTATCGCCCGTGTCTCCGTCGTGGGCCCTGAAGAAACACTCGATAGTGCTCGCGCGCGCGTAAGCTTCGAGTGTGTCGCCGAACGTCACCGCCGCCCGAACACCGTCCAGCTTTACGGAATCAAGCGCAATTAAACGTGGTTTGAGATTCCAATCG
>WJJU01000609.1 GCA_014729595.1 Chitinivibrionales bacterium | reverse complement strand
TATTGGCAGGCGGCTTTCGATATCAATCCGGGAACGATTAGGGGTTGACCGCAACTACATATATGGAGAAAATAGAAGACCCGCGCGACCAGGAACCCATATTCGGTGATGAGCGGCCGGGGCCGGCGAAATACCGGCGGATTGTTAGGGAACTGGTCCGCCCGAAAATCGCCGATCCCGATAAATCACGGGAATGGCGGCTTAACGCGTTTGCCGTTTTGTTGACTTTCGTCACCGTGTTCTTGGCCGTGCCGCTTTCGTTGGTAGCGACGGCTTTTCATCGTTTGTCCTTCGGCATCATAGTTGTCGCGTTCTGGTTCTCGCTTGCGGCGGCGATGGTCCTGGTGAGGCGCGGCCGATTGGTTCACGCCGTTAATATGCTGATCGGCCCGACCCTGGTTACTACTTTGACTTGGGCGAATCTCTCCGGGAACTCCGACAGCACCTACCTTCTTACATTCAATATGCTTATCATTGGGGTATTTCTCGGCTCTCGATGGTCCATGGTATGGGCCGGCATTTATACGACCTCCCTTTTGCTGTTGGCTATGCTGAACTCGCAATTCGTCCTGTTTCCGAACTTCGATGCCTATCTTCGGCAGGATCCCCAGGCGGCTTTGGACGGGCGTTTTTTATCGTCGCCAATGGCCCTCATTTGGGTCGCGGCATTCTTGAGCATACTTTTTGAGCGCTATTACAGAGATCTCTTGAAACAGGTGAGCGACGCCAACGAGCAATTGGAGGAATTGGTACGGCTGCGGACCGCCGAACTCGAAGTGGCCAACCATCTTCTTGAGCAAGCGCTGCGGGAAGAGGTCCGTTTGAAATCGCGTATCGCCGAACGGGCGGAGGAGGAAAAAAGTCGACTTCAGTCTGAGCTTGTTCAGGCAAAGAAGCTCGAGGCGATCGGCAAACTCGCCGGCGGGGTTGCTCATGACTTTAATAATCAACTCAATGCGATACTGGGCTACGCGGAGCTTCTCAAGGCACGGGGGCGCGGCAACGAGAAACTGACACATTACTCGGCAAAAATCATGAAAATCATTTCTCGTTCGGCCGACTTGACCAACCAACTGTTGGCCTTTGCCCGTAAGGGGAAGTATAACCCGCAACCCTTGGATATTCACGAACTCATACGCGATGTCGCCGATATAATGCGACGTACGATGGATAAGCGTATCGTGCTTGATCTGGATCTTGTCGAAGAGACAATGACGGTGATGGGTGACGCCGCTCAGCTTCACACGGCGTTGCTGAACCTGACGATTAACGCCAGGGATGCGATGCATGAAGGTGGGACATTGAAAATAGCAACGGATGTAGTGACAATCGATAGGTTTTTTATCGAAATGCATCAGCGGGCGTACGATCTGGAGCTTGGGCGCTATGCGAAGGTGCTTGTTGAAGATACCGGCCACGGTGTGGCGCCCGAAGTCATGGAGCATATATTTGAGCCGTTCTACACAACCAAACAAACCGGCAAAGGAACGGGGCTCGGCTTGTCCGCGGTTTACGGCAGTGTCAGGCATCACGGGGGTTTCGTGGAGGTTGACAGCGAGCCGGGCAAAGGCGCCGGGTTTACCGTGTACCTCCCATTATACGAAAATGACGTCGATTCATCTCCCGCACAATCAAGGCCCAAGCCGGTTTCGCGGAACCTTCGGCTATTGGTGGTCGACGATGAACTGCTTGTGCTTGAGTCTACGGCGGAGTTGCTCGAGGATTGGGGACACACGGTTACACCGTTCGCCGACCCCATCGAGGCAGCGCGGTACTACGGCCGTGAAAGCGAAACGATCGATGCGGTAATTGTGGACATGGTAATGCCGCGTTTGAGCGGCCGGGATCTCTTGGGCCGAATCCGTGCGGTCAATCCCGACGCCCGTGCAATCATCGTTTCCGGCTATACACTCGAGGAACAAGCGCAGGCAAGCCTTGAAGACCCCCGGATCGGCTTCGTGCCGAAACCTTTCACCATCGAAGAGCTTCAGGATGCGCTCGGCAAGGTTATTCAGTGGCAAATCGACTCCGGCCGGCACTGAACGTGCCTAACCAATGATTTCCTTGCTTTCGGCAGAGTCGTTTTCTGTTACCGATGTAACGTCGCCGCTCCACTAAGTCCCATCTGAGTTTGTCGTTTCGACCGCGTTGTGCGGCTTGCATTGTTCCCGCATTGCGCGACGAAGTGAGGAAAAACGACCAAGTCACCGTGGTAACTACGTCGATGCTTACTTTTTTTCTTGTAATTGGGTAAAAACGCTTTATATTAGTTCCAATAGCGCCGCCGGATCAAATGAGGCCGAAACAAAAGAACTCCATGGAGGAGAGATAATACGATGCGGGAAACAAGTGTACCAAACGGGACATGCAGTTGAAGATCGAGATAATCATGATTTTGAGGACAACCATATTTTCGGCCGACGCGGGCAACATAATGCACTGAACAAATGCCGACCTAACGCGAGAAAAATCAATGCACTACTTTTGATGATTCCACTTATTGCGGGAATGTCATTCGCCCGTCATATTCACGTCGCAAAAGACGGCAACGATCAGGATGCGGGCGACGGTCAGGCACCTTACTTAACGATCAACAAAGCGGCGTCGGTTGCCGATCCCGGCGATACGGTCACGGTGCACGAAGGAGTCTATCGGGAGCACGTAAAACCTGTTCGGGGCGGAAACGCTTCCGCGCCCATCGTATAGAGGGCGGCAAGCGGAGAACGGGTGGTGATCAAGGGTTCCAACGCCGCCGCCGTCCCCGCGGCACGTCGCGGGCGGAATGGGTTTTGGGGCTAGGTACAAAATGTCACGCGCCGCGCTTGCTTGGAGATATTCTCCTTCGAAGCCGGGAAAGGAGCTTTTCGTGAAATTCGACCGTGTTTTTTTGGTGTCGATGCTTTTCGCTATTCTTCTGATGCGCGTACGGGCGAATGCGCTGGATGAATTACATCCGCGTCTCTTCGTCGATGAGTGGACTATTGCTTCGATTCGTGAAAATATCGAGATCCCCGGCAGTCATCATCAAGAGGCTTACGACGCCCTTAAAGCTCGGGTTGATCGGTGGGATCCCACAGTTTATGATACCGTGTTCGGCTACCATGAAGCCACCTTGGCGAAAGAGGCCGCTTTTATGTTTCTTATCACCGAAGAAAGTTCCTATGCGGAATTGGCCTATGATATGCTCCAACAAGTGGCGCTCAATCCCGCGATCTCGCCCTTCGACGCTCGCAAGGCATTGGCCCGAGCCATGACCGGGTTGTCGTTCGCTCTTGCGTATGACTGGTGTTATGAAGGATGGACGCCCGCACAAAGAGAATGGGCGCGAAGCATATTGGTGCGTTCCCTTAACGAGTGGACCGAGTTCGAATATCCCGAAGAAGGCTGGGGCAAAGGAACCAATCACATTTGGGAACCGTATACCTCGAATTGGGTGGCGGTTTGTCAGGGATCACAAGTACTCATGACCCTTGCCGCCTACGAAGAAACCTCACAAGAGACGAATGTTTACCGTGACAGTGCCGGAGCTATTGTACCCAACCTGTCGAGAGCCGCGCGTTTTGCCGCGATCAAGTCACAGCTCAAACAACACCTCCAATCCGCCTACGGGCCGCTCGGGGTCACCGGTGAGGGAATTTCGTATATGGGATACGCCGCTTCATTTCTTTTGCCCTGTCTCCATGCGCTCTACCGGACCGGGGATATTTACTTGCACGAAGAAGCCGCGAAGCACGAGTGGTGGAAATGGATACTGTATGCATCCTCCTTCGAAAAGGATCGGCTGTCCATTCAAAACGGCGTAGCCGCAACCGGCGGAATCGGCGGAATAGGAACCGCAAGCTTGCTTTTGGGATCGGTACCGCAAGCGACTCTTCCGTATTACCGGTTTTTTTATGACCGATTCATGGGCAAGCTTTCCCCCCGCTCACCGTCAATGAAATACGATGAGGACAGAGCGGGAACGGTGTGGGCGCTGCTGTTCTACCCGGATGACGTAATAAGTCAAGATCCGACGGGCATTATGCCGCGCATGGCGGCGGATACGCTTAAGGGGGCGTTTTTCTTTCGAAATCGATGGCGGGATGAAAATGACATTCTCGTATCGTTCATGACGGACGGTGATTGGCAGACGGGGGTTCATAATATACCCGAGGCTTTTCAGTTCAACGTAATCGCGCACGGAAACAAGTATGCCGGGAGTCCCGGCGGGTACGACAAAGAGCTAATGAGCGCACTGTTTGTCGATGGGCACCCATGTGTTCCCAACTCAAAAAAATCCTCCAATGACACGGGCACGGTGGAGTTTTACGAAGTCGGCGAGAATGGGGGCTATGTAATCGCAGGGGGAGGAAGGAAGTATGCTCGATTGGGCTTGAGCAGCGCATACAGACACTTTCGCGTACACTTTGCCGAAAACAAAAATCGGGCCGTCATAGCAACACTGGACCAGTTGGAATCTACTGAAAACAGACTGTATTCCTGGCGGATGAACGTAGGCGATAAGAACGGTACGCGCGGCATTTCCATTAGTGCGGGAACGGAAGGAAATCGACCTACTTTTCTTTTACAAAATGGTGACGGAGGTTACCTAAAAGGATGGGTGCTTCATCCGGCGGATGCAGAAATCGAGCCGGCGGACCCACTGCGAATCTCAACGACGGGTGCCGGCGCCCGGATCATGGTGGTCATGGTCGTCGATAGTGGCGTTCCTCAGGTGGGCGCCTTCGACGGTGAAGGGCTGAATACGCAACTGACGCTGGGTGAGCGGATCGTCCGCTACGATACGGAGGCAAACAGGATAGCCTTCGATACGTGCTCCAATGCCGTACCGAACCCGCGTCAGTCAGCAACAATGCGCGGTAGTGGTCTCTTGAGTGTCGGATATCGCCCCTTGGCACGCAAGGCGGTACTCAGAATTATAGCGGACGGTTCAGCAACCCGATCCCTTGCTGTTCATAACGCGGCCGGAAAACTGATACGAGAACTCCCCGTTGTGCGGAGACCGGGGCAACATAATATCGTTTGGGATTGCAGGAATAATCGAGGTGAGCCCGTTGCCCCCGGCGCCTACATTGTAACGTATAAAGCCGGCCGGATTCGTGACGTAGAAAGAGTTATTATACATTAACGGCGCCCGTCACGGCATAAAGCGCGAGGTGATGGGATGTATCCCTCCGCTTTGCTCCGTATCGGCCGACGAAGTGAGTTTGGTGATAGGCTCTAAGCAGCTCCGCCGGTATTCGCGCATTGGTTTGCCAGACTCTCGAGACCTCGATGGCCAATGAACAGGGCTAAAGACCCGTCCCCCATCATCGCGGCTCCTTCGAACAGCTTATGTGATGCATCCAGACCGGTCATCTCTTTTACCACGACCTGCTGGATGCCGATGATATCGTTAACCACAATGGTATGGTTGACACCATTAACGTTTAAGATCACCGCTCTCCCCGCGCAAACCTCCGGTGCTTTCGCACTCCCGAGCACTTCATCCAATAAGATCGCCGGAAGAGCTTCGCCTCGGCGGACAATCATTTTTCCTCGGCCGGGAATATGGTGAAGGACCGATGGTTCGTAATTAAAGCACTCGCCGACCGACTCCGAGGGAAATATGAAAAAGCCGCTTTGGGTTGATACGACAAGGCCGTGCATGATCCGCGTCCGAACACTTCGTGGAAACCGAATCGTGAAGGTCGTTCCTTTTCCGGTAGCCGTTTCGAGCGTAATGTTTCCGCCGACGGCGTGGATGCTGTCGGCGACGACATCCATGCCCACACCTCGGCCGGATATATCGGTTACCGCCCGCGCCGTCGAAAAGCCCGATGTCGACAATACGCGTATGAGGCCGGCTCCGTCAAGGGGCTCACCCTCTTTTACTATTCCCGCCCGGATCGCCTTGTCGCGCACTGCGTCAAGATCGATCCCCGCACCGTCGTCCCCGATACACACTACGACATCGTCGCTATGCCGTTGCGCCTCGATTCGGATCGTCCCTTCCGGGGGTTTGGATGCCGCAATACGTACCTCCGGGGGTTCGATGCCGTGATCGACCGCGTTGCGGACCAGATGCATCAAAGGGGCGTCGAGTACGTCGATATAACTCTTGTCGACGACAAGTTCTTCACCCGATACGACAACCCGCGCTTTTTTTCCATTGGTATTCAATACGTTCCGTGCGATACGAGGAGCCTTTTGCAGGACGTTGCGAAGAGGTACGAGACGAACTTCAAGGATGCTTTTTCGCAGATTGGCCGACAGTGTGCTGAAAGTATCGATAACTCTTTTCAGATCGCGGATCAAATCATGTTGATTGCACGAGGCCGACAAGCGCTTGTATGAATAGGCGAACATTTCTTCGGTTACGGTCAGTTCACCAACATAGTCTAAAAAGGAATCGATCGCCTCTTCGGAAACTCTCATGGTTTTGGCGACGGCCGCCTCGGTTTTTTCTTTTTCGGGCGGCTTTTCCGGTAAACCGTCCGATTTGTCGCCCGGCCGTGCCCAAGCGGGTTTCGACTGTTCGGTTGTCTTGCGTAAAGCTTTCTCGAGGCGGTAATGGAGTGAACTCGTTTGCGCGATTTCGTGGGTTTCGTCTTGGTTGTCGCGCACATTCGAGAGCATGGTTCGCAAGGCGTCAAAACCGTCGAGCAGAACCGAAATGATCTCCGCACCGGCCTCTATGCGCCCGCTCCTAAGCTCATCGAGGACATTCTCGATGCCGTGGGCGAGTCGTTTGACGGCGTTGAGCCCGAAAAAGGCCGCATTACCCTTGAGTGAATGTACCGGCCTGAATACGGCGTCAACATCGGGCCGCCCGGATGTACCCGCTTCAAGCGAGATTAGCTTCTCATCAAGAGGACTCAATGATTCCAGCGCTTCGTCGAGAAAATAGGACAGAAGCTGGGGGTCTATGTCGTAGCGTGAACTTTTCGTATCAGCCTCCGGGATCCATCGCCTTTAATTCTTTTAGCTTGCGTTGCCATATACGCAAGGTCTCGAAAGATCGCTCTATCGCTCCTTCCAACTCCGATAAATCACTAAGCGGCTTATAAACGCATGTTTCCGCGCCGTGCCGGAATACTTCGAGCAAATTTCCCAATGTAACGTAGCCGGTGATAATAACGACACGAATAGTAGGCCAGTCCTTTTTTATCGCCTTGAGTAATTCGCTTCCGTCCATCCCCGGCATCATGATGTCGCTGACAACCACGTCGATGCGTTCCTGCTCGAGTATTTCCAGCGCTTCGGCGCCGCCCTCGGCTACGGAGACCCGATAGCCAAGGAATGAGAAATGGCGCCTGAGAGAAGTGCGTATGTCTTCTTCGTCATCGACGATCAGCAGGTTTCCCTTACCGGTTTGTTCCATGTTTCGTACCTTCCTTCTCCGCCGGCGCCGCCGCGGCGCTTTCCCGGCATACGGGCAACGCTACGACAAAGCGGGCCCCGCCGCCTTCCCGGTTCGCGCAGTCGATTTTTCCTCCGTGCTCTTCCACAATGCCCCGGCTTATCGATAAACCCAGTCCCGTTCCCTTACCAACTTCTTTGGTGGTAAAGAAGGGATCGAACAGTTTCGCCATGGCGCCTTTTTCGATTCCGGGGCCACGATCTTCGACGGCAATGGAGATCATATCGGTTTTGGTGGGGTCGATATGCCCGGTTTCGGTCGATATGGCCCCCTGATGCGCCCGAACGAGCAGGCTGCCGTTTGAATCGGTGTCCATGGCGTCGGCGGCGTTTTTTATCAAATTTACCAGTACTTGCTCAATTTGTTGCTTGTTGGCGATCAGC
>WJJU01000608.1 GCA_014729595.1 Chitinivibrionales bacterium | reverse complement strand
TGGCATAACCGTCGACCCACGTTAAACCGTTATCCACCGATCGTTTATAGTATCCCTGCGTCGAGTTCTCATCCTTACGGGGATCGTCACATGCCGGATAGCAGTAGTGGTATCGCTGGCGGACCGTGATAGTAGCGATGGTACCGTCTTCGTCGGCCACGCCGATCGGACGACCGAAGTTGTCGTTGCCGGTAGGCGTTTCATCGTTATTGATGCTGTTGAGCACGGATATCATAAGCATGTCCGGATCGGCGTTTCGATAGGCGCTTTTCAGCTCGTTCGGCCAATCGAGCGCTTGCTTATGTTCATCGGTATCAAACCACGAATAATCGACACTGTATGCCGAAAACGTCATCGCTCCCGCTATGAGCGTGGCCGCAACCTTCATTTTCAAAACAAACCTCCTTGAAAAAGAAACTCAGAAAGGAAAACAAATGCATAACGCACTAAATATCAGCATTTTATGCGGTTAAATAATTATTTGCTTGTTTGACATTCGCAAGTATCATACATACGCCCATTCGTATTCTTGGAGAAGAGTACCTAAGCGAGCCGCTAATACGCGAACGAGGAGGTAATGGTCGACGGTCGGACTATGAAATCTGTTACGGCTTGAGCGATACCGGCCGGTATTCAGCCGACACCAAAGCTTTCTCCGGTACCCTCGTGATTGCCCGAGGAACATATATCATGACGACCTATATGGTCAAGGATTGAGTTCGCGCGTTCAGCAAACGAAGGTGGGCGGTCTTTGCGTAGAAAGTAAAAAACATTGGCCGTCTGTCGACAAAGGCCCGTCAAAAAGGGTTTGTAGCATTAACCAATCGGTGGTCACCGATTGGGCGCTTCCGTACCGGTTCTCTTTTGGAGGCGCCCTCTTCGATCGGTTTGCTTACATACTCGTAGGGAAACTGGCCGAATCGGCCCCCGACTTTCCACTACGCTAATCGTTACAAGAGCTTCGTGGATTCCGTGGGTCTTGGCACCTTTACTACTAGTATTTTCAGATCGTGCTTGTTTCCGTTGATCCAGCGGTGTGGTATACGAGCGGTGCTGTCGACAAGCGTATGTGCGGTAATCTCACGGCGTTCATCGCCGATTTCGACAATGCCTGAGCCCTCGAGCACATAAAAGAAAACATCAACCGGCGTGATGTGCCGTTTCAGCGACTCTCCCGGTTTCAGTGTCAGGTGCATTGTTTGCGCATGCTCGGTATCGTAGAGCTTTCGCACTTCGACACCGTGCGGATTAGGAGCTAAGGGAGTTTTTTCGACTGCTTGTGTTTTCATGTGTTTCTCCTTTACCGTTTTTTGTGATGGGTCAAATACTTGTTCTGGTAATGAACCCGGATGAGGGACCTTGATATCTGTTTGTTATGAGTCAACATTACCGTTTTCCGTTCTCAATCGCGATCGCATCGTTTCAAACTTGGCTCACTATATGCCCGCGGAAACGCCCTCGGGGGGCGGAAAATCTTTTCTTTCCCCCGTTCAAAACCGTCATGTTCCGCAGGACGCTCTCAAGGCTTTTTGCACGGCGGGCTTAGCACACCCCCATGATGTCGGCATAGCCGCCGAATCGGTGCTTCTCCGCGACGCCCTCGGCAAGCGTATCGAGTTTTTCGAACGTGTTTTCCCGCGGATATCCCTTGCACAAAACCGGTTCGAACAACTCCACCTTAAGGTTGGGGATCAATCCGGCGATACGCTCCACCGCTTTGCTGCTCCATCCGTACGAACCGATGATCGAGGCGTACTTGAGTTTGGGGCGCAGGGCATTGGCCAGGTATGAGGCGTAGAAAATGGCGGGATGCGGAGCTACATGCACGGTTGGTGTTCCTATGATTATAGTTGCGGCATCGACTAGCGATATGGCGAGCTTGCCCAAATCAGTGACGGAAAGCTCGAATTGCCGCACACCCACCCCGCGCTTTGCCAAGGCGGAAGTCAGGTGCTCGACCATCGTTTTTGTGCTCCCGTGCATCGAGGTGTACGGAATGACCGCGAGATTCTTGGGCTTTTCGGCAATCCAATCCTTGTAGGCGCCCATTATGAACGCCGGATCCCCGTATATCGATCCATGGCTCGGCGCTATTATGTCGATAGCGAATTTTGAGAGTTTCTCGATATTCCGTTCTATGGTTCCCCTAAAGGGCATCATGATCTCCGCATAATATCGTTTTGCCGCTTCGTAAACCCGTGCCCGATCCGTCACGTACAGATCAGTCGAGGCGATATGGGAGCCGAAAAAATCGCAGGTGAACAGCATGCGCTCTTCGGGTACATACGTGCATATAGTTTCGGGCCAATGAACCCATGGTGTATGCACAAACTGAAGCGTACGATTGCCGAGGGTAATCCGCTCATCGTCTTCGACGGTAATAAACCGCTCGTCGTCGATACAAAGATGATCGATCAGCAGCGTTTTCCCTTTAGGGGACGCAATGACTTTGGCCTGTGGATACTTTTCGAGCACGTGAGGAATCGCGCCCGCATGATCCTGCTCCGCGTGGTGAGAAACGATATAGTCGATATGTTCCACCTCGCGAAGCTGCTCCAGCAGAGTGTCGACTTGGCTAGGGTCCACCGTGTCGAGCAGTGCGGTCTTTTCGGAGCCGTGAATCAAATAAGCGTTATAGCTGGTCCCGTCGGGCAGTGGAATCAGCGCATCGAACAAGCGTCGATCCCAGTGCTGTGCGCCCAGTGCATATATGTTTTCGCGGATTGTGCGGGATATCATGTGGTATCTCCTTGGTTGATGTCCTCTCGAATGCTTTTTTTGCGCCTGAATACGCCGACATTATAGAAGATACGAGATTCACCGGCGATCATCCTTGATATGTATCAAGTTTCGAAGCGGTTTCAACTCGAATGGGCAGGTTCATTGGAGCTGTAAGGTGTTGCCCATCAACATGATAGCGGTTGATATCGGCTCAAAAAACACTGTTTTTTGAGCATATAAAAAAGTACATTTTATGGAGTACAATGTAACGACGCATACTTTAAGGAGCCAGGGCACGAAATGCGTACCCTCGAAGTATAAAAACAGGTGCTGCAAAAGGATTACCGGGAGGCCGCATGAAACAAGTGAGCAGTAACGAGCAGCATACGCAGGCGTTCATCGATAAGGTCGTTTACGCGGTGATGTCGAAGAATGCGCGTGTGGATGGCGTTTCCAAGCAGTTCGGTGTCGCGCCCGATATTGTATGGAAATGGATCGCGGAGGGGGTACTGTCGCGAAATCAAACCTTTTATAACGAGGAAGAGCGATCTATCGCATAAATGCCTTTGGGCTCCATAGGGGCACAACATCTCAGGTTCAGAGGTCAGCCGCTCCGCTATTATCGAGATAGCATCGAAAACCAATGGCGCCGTATCGCACGGTAAGACAGAATAGCGCGTCTATGCAAAAGGCGGGAAGGGGCAGCAGTTCCTTCCTTGTAACCAAAGGAGATTTCCTATGTTACCTAGAACCTCGTCGCATTGGATCATTTCAATTATCACTTTCGCCACTGAAACACCTCTCGGTAAAGGCGCAGACCCTTGTCTTTACCTTTCCATATAAGCGCACCATACGGTTGTGTTTCATCTGAAGGATTACCATGTTTATCTAATACTGTCGGATCCCGCGGAATCATGACGTGTGAAATGAAACATCACGTACCGTGTATCGCATTGGATTTTTCTGGAATATCAAAGACAAAGAGAATTATTTACGGTGTTACGCAAAATAGTCGGTAATGGAGATGCTGATTCTCGCACAATGAATTTGATCGGAGTCATGTCAAGCCGACCGAATTCAAACCCGTTGAGAAGCATTGTGCTATATATCTGAAACGGCTCCATATAACACATTGTCCGCCACAAAAAATAGGGGACAGGCGATCCAGCCTGTCCCCGATGGTACCTTCATTCATACGTTTTCCGGAACGCCGTGCAAAGGCCTATCAGCAATCCTCCGGCTACTGAACCTCAATGAACTTCCACTGGGTGTGGGTACCGGTCCAGCCCGTTGGCGCCAAGGTTGGATAACCTTTGCTGCCTCCGCTGTACAAGTAAGGATAGGAACCGCAGGACTTGCTCTGGATGTGGTAGTTCGAACCGTTTGCGACGAGTTTCCACTGGACGGCACTGGTAGTGCCGGTTGCCATGCCCAGCGTGTCACCGTCCTGCTCGCACGGAAGCGCCTGCAGGTACCTGTCGTTGCCGCGGTTCTTGAGATAGAACCAGGTAGCATCGACCATCACCTTTTCCCACTGGCTATAGTCTCCGGTCCAGGAGGTCGGAACAAGTTGAGGTGTGATATTCGTGCCGTTTCCGTTGAGGTACTCGGAAAGCGCCACTTGCTCTATGAAGTAGTAGGTGGAGCCGCCGCCGCCACCGCCGCCGCCGCCGGAGGTCCCGCTGCCTTTGAGTTCAACCCAGTCAAGATTGAATAAATAACCGCTACCTCCGGTAAATTTAAGACAAATGGTTTTTGTGCCTGAGGTTTCGCTCAACGGGGCGCTGAATGTTTCATAATTTCCCCAAGCGCCGGTACTGCTGACCGATACGGTTCCCAGCAAGGTACCGGAACTGCTGTTCAATCGCACTTCGATCGAACCGCCCGAGTTGTTGGATGAGGCACTGACGGTTATTCGGTCTACACCGGAACCCAGGTCGATATTATCGTAACGCGTCCAATCTCCATTGTCGATATAGCCAACTACGGACGTGCCTGAAACCCCGGATTGTGCATCATGATCTACTGCCCGGATATGGTTGACTTGAAAATCATTATGCAGAAAAATATCATTGCTCAACGAATCGTTCCAAGCATTGACAATATTTGCATTATTCTCCAGACGGCAGTCCCCCCAGGTTGACCATCTGGTTGATGACCAGTCCCAATTTATATAGTAAAAAGCTTTCACACCGGGTTCATCCCCAATAAAATCGAAATAATCAACAAAAAAATTGTTCCAATCACCGGGCCAGTTATTGGTTTCTACATATCTGGCGGTGGATTCGTGAATACCGACGGGCATGCCGTGGGCATGGGCGCTGTCCATAAATGCAATTGTGGTATTATCGGTAAAGCACCCGGATTCCCACAAATCAATACCCCACCAATCGACATAATCGTCGCCGGGATACCAGTCCATAAAATTGTGGTCCCCATGTGGTTCAATATTCCATATAGTGGCTGCATTAAGTGATGAATTTCTCAAAGAATCGACGACATTTTGAAATGCAGTACGATAGGCCGAAGGATTAAAATCATTCCATGGGCCATTGCATTCAAATCCGATTCGCATAAACCAATTTTTGCGGCCCGTATTCTCGAGCCTTTGGATAACCTCGCCGATCGTTTCCGCGTGAATCGCTATTGAATCCGTCCAATTATTATGGATCGCATCTTCATAACGAGAAAAATTCCAGGAAAAATGGGGAATAATTTCGATGCCGTACTCATTTTCCCAATTGGATAAGGTGTCCATAAATTCGTCTAAGGCGGTTTGACCGATGTTCATTCCGGAGTAGATAGTATATGTCATCGGCCGTTGACCAGCATTAACAACGTTCTCCAAGTAGCCATTCTCCCACTGATCCTTATTTTGTCCGACACCGTGCAAAACTTTGCCATGGGGTTCCAACCGAGCCCCATAATTATTTCTTGCGGTGTATGCACTGAGAGTAAATGCTGATGAAACCAAAAAGATTAAGGCGGGGTACATGCATCTTCTAAACATAATAAATCCTTTCATGTTACTCAATCGCCGCGCAAACTGTTGACGAACGTCCGTCGATACAACCCATGAGGACCTGCAAGACATTCAAGGTGCGGTTACAATGGCAAACCCATTGGTGCTCCTTTCTTTACTATGAATACTAAAGCTCCTTACAATGCATTTTGGTTAAGAGCCACATTTTTGCTACATTGCACTAGTATAAAGAGCCATGGCATTTTTCGGTTGCCCCCCCCTTTTTGAAGTGCATTCACATTCGTGCGCTAAATTCATTGCTTTGAGCATCATCTCATCAGTGATTTTACTATACCCCTTTTTGGATTTTTATTCAAGTGGTATTTTGCTTTGCGCTCCTCGCTTTTTCGCAACCGACCGTGAGCCAATAGGTTAGAACACGGGGGATGGAGAGGAACAGTTTCGGAGCATCTTACTTTTGCGTATGACTTACGGCATATCAACTGTAAGAAAGGCGAAGGTATTTCATGAATCGTGACCAACTCTTGAACCAAGAGCGAGAGCTTAGTCGGAAATGCGACGGCAGGGGCTCCTTCTCCAGGCGTCCATCGTACACGGAAGGCTAACGTGTGGCAAGACAGCCTGCAAGTGCCGTAAAGGCGAGCCATACACCGCCAAGTCTCTACGTGTAAAGCAAAGGGCAAGACCCAGACTATCTATAGGTAAGGGCTTATTTCGCCTCATCACTCATGCCTTTAGTTTTGATGAAGTGCCTGAACTCAACAACCGGCAGTAACTTTACCCCTTGGTAGTGAGGGTTATCCGGTACAACAATGCGCGATTGATCCAACAGGAAAACAGCATGTTTGTCAAAGGCACGGTTACGACGAAGAAGATGAGCAAAATCCCAATTGTACCATCGCCGTGTTGCGTGGTGGTCGGTCGCCTTGAAAAACTTGCGTACCGCATCATGGTGAACAATGCAGTCGCGGTCCTTTTTGTTCTTATTATTGAAGCCGCCATTGCAGCGTCCGATATTAAAATGAATGCCCGTCAACACGGGTCCGTTGTTGAGGATACCGGGAAGTCTACTGTGGACAGCGGTGCAGTAAAGCTTAAGCAGCATCTCGCAGGCAAGTAGCATCCATAGCGGCACCTCCTCCTTGCGGCGAGGGCTGGGATAGGTGGAACCGCACGTTTCAAAGAACTCGACCGCCAACAAAAAGCAAAGAACCTATCTTCAAACGGCCAACTTAACAAATCCAGATAATCGACGCGCCTTGACGTAACTTGTCCAGAACCCTGGTTCGACTTTCTTCATAGATAACCAATTGACCGCGCTCGTTACTCATGGGTAATCCTCCAGTTGTAGGCGGCTAAAGCGGGTAAGAATGGTGTCAATAGT
>WJJU01000607.1 GCA_014729595.1 Chitinivibrionales bacterium | reverse complement strand
TGTCTTCCGAGATAAAGCTTTCCGGTCGGCAGGCCGTGAGTTCCATAAAGCAACAGATACTCGATCTCGTCACGGCGAAAGTGATCGATGAAAGTTTGTCGGAAGCGCTGTCTTCACCCGAAGTTATCAAAGATTTTGTCAAGGTGATCGTGCAGAACTGGAAAACCGGTGACGAAGAAGCACCTTCCATGGAGCTTTTGCTTCCCGAGGATAAGCAAGAGGAGCTTGAGAAGTCATTCAAGGGCGGCCTGGGTGGGTTGCTTAACAAAAACCTCAAGGTTTCATTCAGCCGGGGTGTAAAAGGTGGCTTTCAGATAGGTCCCGAGGGGAGTACCTACAAAATCAGCATGACCGACGAGGATTTCAGCGAATTTTTTAAGGAATTCCTCAGGCCCAGAACACGCCGGTATCTTTTTGGTGAGTAAGCTCTATGGCGCGTAATTACTACTACCTTGTAGCGGGATTGCCCGATCTTGTTTTGGAAGGCAATAAGCATGTGCCTTCGTTGCCTGAATTCATCGACGATACGATGGGGCAGGTTGATCCCGACGATGCAAAACTTCTTGCGCTGCTTCGCCGACCGGCAGACAATCACAATCTTCTGGTTCTGCTCGAAAAGCGTGATGAAGAACTTGATCCTTTGGGCAATTTCAGTCGAGAGGAGCTTGAACTGGGCGTAAGGATTCCGGATGAACTTCCGTCGTATATGCAGACATTTGTTGAAGCGTATCGTGAAGGGCGACAGATTTTTGCCGGGTATACTTCGGACGACCAACTCAGTTGGCTTTTCTACGATGAGGTGACGGCGCATCCGAATTCGTTCATCAGGGAATGGTTTACGTTCGAACTCAATCTTCGAAATGTGCTTGCGGGGTTAAACTGCCGGAAAATGGCCGGCGTGGAAGGCTCGACGTATTCGTTTGAATCGAATATCATTGGACGCAACGAAGTCGCGGAGCATATACTGAAGAGCAATGCGCCCGATTTTTCGCTGTCGTCTCTTTTCCCGTGGGTTGAAGATGTCCTGGCATTCGACGACAAGGATCCGGTCGGGTTCGAAAACAGTGTGGATACGCTTCGCTGGGACGAACTCAATGAGTTGACATTGTTCACGTACTTTAGGATCGAGACGATTCTGGCGTTTTGCGTCAAGCTTGGCATGGTTGAGCGATGGCTTAAACTGGATCCCGAAACCGGCAAGAAAAAACTCGATCGACTTATCGAAGAACTGGTGTCGGGAGTCCAATTGTCGGGTGAGTTTTCGTAGTTTTCGGGTGCCACGCGTTTTTTATGGCTATTTGTGAATTTTGATATATGATATTCCGGTTTTAGCCGGCTCAGGTGGAGGATAGAATGAGCACCAAGGGCAAAGTCGTCGGGATAGTTTCGAATCTGGTGACCATCGAGGTCGACGGGCCCGTGGGGCAGAACGAGATCTGCTACATCGACCTTAAAGGTGTCAAACTGATGGCCGAGGTTATCAAGATTACCGGAGATCAGGTTGCCGTTCAGGTCTTCGAAAGCACACGTGGTCTGTATGTCGGCTGTGACGCCGAGTTCACGGGACACATGCTTGAAGCTCACCTGGGGCCGGGTATGTTGTCGAGGAACTATGACGGGCTTCAGAACAATCTTAACACAATGACCGGCGATTTTCTCAAGCGCGGCGAATATACGCCGTCGCTTGACGAAGAAACAAAATGGCATTTCAAGCCGATTGCCAAGGCAGGTGATGAAGTGCGGGCGGCCGATTGGCTGGGCGAAGTAAAGGAAGGGTGGATCGCTCACAAGATCATGGTGCCGTTTTCGTTCGAGGGCGTGGGCAAGCTTAAGTCGGTGGCCGAAGAAGGGGACTACACTGTCCACGATACTATTGCCGTGGTCGAAGATTCCGCCGGTGAAGAACGTAACCTTACCATGATGATGCGCTGGCCGGTAAAGGTCGAGGTGAGGGCGTACAAAGACAAACCGCGCCCCTTTAAGGTTCTGGAAACTGGGGTGCGCACCATGGATACGCTCAATCCAATGATGGAAGGCGGGACCGGTTTTATTCCCGGACCGTTCGGCTGCGGAAAAACCGTTTTGCAGCATATTATTTCCAAGCATGCCGAAGCCGACCTGATTATAATGGTGGCCTGCGGTGAGCGTGCGAACGAGGTTGTGGAGATCTTCACCGAATTCCCTGAGTTGGACGATCCGCGGACGGGCCGCAAGCTCATGGAACGGACGATTATCATCTGTAATACATCGAATATGCCGGTTGCCGCTCGTGAAGCATCGGTGTATACCGGCATGACGGTGGCTGAATATTACCGGATGATGGGCCTGAAAGTGTTGTTGCTTGCGGATTCGACATCGCGATGGGCTCAGGCGTTGCGTGAGATGTCCAACCGGCTTGAAGAATTGCCGGGTCCCGACGCCTATCCCATGGATCTGTCGGCGATCGTCGCCAACTTCTACTCGCGTGCCGGGTTCGTCTATCTCAATAACGATCAGAGCGGCTCGATCACGTTTATTGGGACGGTAAGCCCCGCCGGCGGAAACCTCAAAGAGCCGGTCACCGAGTCAACCAAAAAGGCCGCGCGTTGTTTTTACGCGCTCGCGCAGGCTCGCGCCGACAGTAAACGCTACCCGGCGATCGATCCTATTGACAGCTATTCGAAATATCTCGAGTATCAAGAAGTGATCGACTATATGGACGAGAACATGGAGAAGGGGTGGGTTGATAAGGTCAACAAGATCAAGGATATGCTGTTGCGCGGGCGCGAGGCCAGAGACCAGATCAATATTCTTGGTGACGATGGGGTGCCGATCGACTACCATGTTATCTATAATAAATCCGAACTTATCGATTTCGTGATCCTGCAGCAGGACGCTTTCGATAAAGTGGATGCCGCCACGCCGTTGGAGCGTCAAAAGTACATGGTCAATAAAGTGCTTGGAATATGTGATCGCTCCTTCGACTTCGAACATTTCGAGGAAGCAAACACCTACTTCAAAAAAGTCATCAACCTGCTCAAGCAGATGAACTTCCAGGAGTTCCAAAACGAGCAGTTCAACCAAAACGAGAAAGAGCTCGATGAGCTTCTGGCGGAAAAGTCGCAGGTAGCGGTAGGCGAATGATGCTTCGCACGCGTGCGATCTTTGATGAAAGGAGTGAGGAGGGATGAAGACGAAGGCCTTTCAGAAGATATACACCCAGGTGGAGAATATCACCAAAGCTACCTGTACCGTAAAGGCTGAGGGTGTTACCAACGAAGAGATGGCCTATGTAGAGGGGCGCCCGGCGCAGGTTGTAAAGGTTAACGGCGATATGGTAACCTTGCAAATATTCCCTGGAACACAGGGTATCGCAACCAACGCCGAGGTGGTTTTCACCGGCAAGCCTCCGACAGTCAAGGTCGGCGATGGATTGCGGGGACGCTTTTTTAACGCTTATGGTGAGCCGATCGACGGTGGCCCGCCGGTTGAAGGTGAAGAGCGCGAGATCGGCGGCCCGTCGGTCAACCCCGTGCGACGCAAGCAGCCGTCCGAGCTTATCACGACCGGTATTGCCGGTATCGACCTGAACAATACTTTGGTTACCGGGCAAAAAATTCCGTTTTTCGCCGATCCCGATCAGCCGTTTAACCAGGTGATGGCGACCGTAGCGCTCAGAGCGGAGGCCGACATCATTATCTTGGGCGGTATGGGGATGTCCAACGACGACTATCTATACTATAAGTCATTGTTCGACAATGCCGGTGCGCTCGATCGAATCGTTTCGTTCATGAATACAACGGAAAATCCGCCTGTTGAGCGTCTGCTCGTTCCGGATATGAGCTTGACCAGTGCCGAGTATTTCGCTACCGAAAAGAACTACAAAGTACTGGTGTTGTTGACCGATATGACGTTGTTTGCCGATGCTTTGAGTATTGTCTCGAACCGTATGGACCAAATTCCTTCCAAGGATTCCATGCCGGGGTCTCTTTATAGTGATTTGGCAAAGATCTACGAAAAAGCGGTGCAATTTCCGGAGGGTGGATCGATCACGATTATTGCCGTTACCACGTTGAGTGGCGGTGACATCACTCACGCCATCCCCGATAATACCGGCTATATCACCGAGGGTCAGTTGTTCCTTCGCCGCGACACCGATGTCGGAAAAGTGATTGTGGACCCCTTCCGCAGCCTTTCTCGTCTCAAGCAGTTGGTGATCGGCAAAAAAACGCGTGAGGATCACGGGCAGGTGATGAATGCTTCGGTTCGTTTGTATGCCGATGCCGCGGGGGCCAAGAC
>WJJU01000606.1 GCA_014729595.1 Chitinivibrionales bacterium | reverse complement strand
GGGCTGCAAACCCGGAAAATGAGAATCAGCCAGTTCTTCGCCCCGTGAAAGCAACGTAGCCCTTTCCAGCATGTTGCGCAGCTCACGAACGTTTCCCGGCCACCCATAGCGACATAAGAGGTTTCGCACCTCGCCGCCGAGGGGAAACTTCGAGTAACCGAATCCACTCAAGAAATACTCCGCCAAGCCGGGAATATCGGCCGGATGATCCCTGAGCGAGGGAAGATGAATGGGAAATACGCAGATACGGTAATACAAATCCTGCCTGAATGTGCCCTTTTTGGTGGCTTCTTCCAAGTTCCGGTTGGTTGCGCATATCAGGCGAAAGTCACTGGTACGCACCTTGTTTTCTCCTACCCGGCGATAGGAGCGCTCTTCAATCGTGGTCAATAACTGAGCCTGGACATCAATATCCATATCGCCGATTTCATCGAGAAACAACGTTCCGCCGTCAGCCACTTCAACAAGCCCCTCTCTGTCCTTAACCGCGGAGGTAAACGCACCTTTAGCATGCCCAAATAGTTCGCTTCTAAGAAGGTCACCGCGAATGCTTGAGCAGTTGAGTTTCACGAATGGTGCGTTGTTGCGCTGGCTTCGATCGTGGATCCATTGGGCTAATACTCCCTTGCCGGTACCCGTTTCACCTTGAAGCAGCACGACCGTATCGTTTGCCGCAGCGACCCTGGCGTAATCAAGCAGGTTTTTTATGGGCTCCGCATCGCCAAAATAAGGTTCTCGCTTTTCGGCCAGCCGTCGGTGAACCAGATCCCAACGGCGAAGAGATTCGATTTCGATGCATTTATCGAGGGCGATCTTGAGATCTTCCATTTCGATAGGCTTGGTGAGGAAATTTTCGGCACCGTTCTTGATTGCTTTGACTGCCGTGGTCACATCACTGACACCGGTAAGGACAATCACCGGCAATTCGGGTCGGCCGGACTTAATCTCCGGTATCCAGTCCATCGCGTTGCCGTCCGGCAGCCTAAGGTCCAAAAGGACAGCATCGATACGATCGGCCTTGAGCCGCTCCCGTGCTTTTTCGAGACACGGAGAGGATACTGTTTCGTACCCCGTTTTCCCGAGGTAGCGTTCGTAGCCAAATAATGCCGATTCATCGTCTTCGACCAATAATATTCGAGGTTTGCGAGTGCTCACATTTGCTCCTTACGTTTCGAACCCGTCTAAGCTTTCTAATCCTCTGATGTATAGAGACATACTTGCCGTGTATCGGTACATCCGCATTAGAGTTTGTCTGCCTTTAGCCCGCACTCATCGGTCCGGCCGTCTCATTGCGGAAAGAAGCAGTCGGGCGGAATATGGACATTGTACATTATAGATAAATGTGATAAAAGTGATGACCCAAAGCGCAAACTCGCCGGCTCAAGCGGATGGTTCATGTTGTTACCAAATATGGTTTTTTGCACCACCAAGGAATTAATAACGTAGATCCCGGTACTGCGCCACGACTATTATAGTAATGATCGGCATCGAGGATACGCATTGGCATATAATTTGCATTTAAATGCTGGTGAACATGGCCAACAATATAATAGCAAAATTCGGGCCATACGAGGCGGGAATGAGGGATATCCGTAGCCAAAAAGGAGAGGAAACATGGAACGATCCGCCCTGGATATCAAGCAGGACGTAACCGAACACATTCTCTGGGATGCCCGTGTCGAAGGCGCCGATATTGAGGTGGAGTGTGATGAACGCGGAGTTATTACCCTTCAGGGACGCTCACCGTCTTATCTCGCGCGGCAAGCGGCGGGTCAGGATGCGTTGAGCATTCCCGGTGTACGAAGCGTGAATAACCAAGTCACGGTTCAACGTATTCGTAAGGGACCCGAGCGCAGTGGCGAAGAGCTTTGCCGTGTACTGCGTGACCTTTTCGCACTGTACCCGAACCTTGCCGAAGAGCCGATTAAGGTGGAAGTTTCCGACGGTATAGTTGCGCTGCATGGCTCTGTCGACGCATATTGGAAAAAGCTGCGAGCCGAAGAACTCGCGTTTGATGTCGCGGGCGTGAAGGAGGTCAAAAACATGCTCACGGTCGCTCCCTCGGGGAATGAACTGGACCGCAAAGTCGCCGAAGACATAGAGGCGGCGCTTCGCAGAACCGGGAAGGCCGACCCCGCCAGGGTCACGGTTGTTGTCGACGGCGGAAGAGTTACGCTATCCGGGACGGTCGATGATTGGGAAAGCTATAGCGCCGCACATGCCGCCGCAAAATACACACGGGGAGTTGTAGACCTCACCAATGAATTGTCGATCATATAGCAAGCAATGGCACCCACGCTTAGATCATAGCGCATATATTCCCCGTCGTTTCAAAAGTTCCTCAGCATTCAAGCGCGAAGCGGGGCGGGGGACTCGAAGGCCATGGATGGCCGAAGGCGGCTGCCGTAAGGCAGAGGCGAAGCCCCCCGAGCAGGATGCGAGGGCCAACGTAACGCCGTCATAGCCCAACCCCCCTTTTGTTCCCCCCATACTTGGGGGGAGACGGCATTTTGTATTGTGAACACCTAATTTATATAGAATAGTCAATAGAGAAAACATTGTATTTTGATACTACATTTGATATAAAAACCAAGAACAAGCC
>WJJU01000605.1 GCA_014729595.1 Chitinivibrionales bacterium | reverse complement strand
TTTATCGACGGAAAACTGTATTACCTTCCCCGAAAACTCGAGACAAGAATCCTGTTCTACCGTAAGTCGAAAGTCGCCGATGCGATAGTCGAATACCCGGCGCATAAAGAACGAATAGATCGGGAGTTGAAGGTGCGTAACGGTTACGGCTTGCCGGCCGGTTACGAGTTTGAGAGTGATCCCGCCGAGTGGGATTTTTACGACCTGTATGTTGTGGGATCAATTTGGGCCAACAAAGAGTACAACGGCGTCAAAATGGGTCGCCTTGCGCATCGCGGCGCGCGCTACGGCGGAACCGCCTTGTTTCTGGTCGACAGGGCGCTTCAACTCGGCGCTACCGACAAGGATATCCTCGAATTAACGACGGACAAGACGGCGGAAATGTTCTTATGGGAAAATGTGCTCGCGCAAAGTGGCGCCTATAATCCGGGGATGTGGGAAGACCCTTGGAAAGGGGCGAATATATACAATGGGATAAAGGACGGTAAGGTCTTTTTGGCTTATTTACAGCAGATAGATTGCTTTTTGGTTCATGGGTGGGAAGATGACCCGGGAATGCCGACCTACTTGCCGGAACCCGGCGATATGGGACTTGCCGTGGTACCCAAGGCGGTATCGTTCGCACTTAACGACGAGGGTAGGCCCCTTTATGAGGGGACGCGATCGATCTCTACCGGTGGATGGTGGTGGGGGATACCGAAAACCTGTCCCAACAAGGAACTGGCTTACAAACTTGCACGCTATATCACGAGCAAGGAGGTGCAGGCCGAAGAATCCGCCAAATTCGGGATGCTGCCGGTCAGGAAAGATATCCTGAACAACCTTGCCCAAGTGTTTGATGAGGGGTGGGTCGGAGAAATTTTTCGCATCTCGGTTGATCAGATCAATACCCAACTCGACCGCGATGAATTGGTTACAGTGCCGCTTGTTCCGCAATATTCGCAAGTAGGGCGGAACTTGGTCGATGCATGGTACAAACTGGCCGTAGAGTACGACGAGGAAGCGGAGGGAAAAGCCGATCTGGGGATCATGAAAGCGAAACTGGCCGAAGATTTCTTGGTAAAGCAGCAAGGAATCCTTGGAGAACGGTATCCGGAATGAGTGCATGAACACCGAGACCGTTCATGCATGGGTAAAGGGAATCCGGAGAATTTGGCCGCTGTTTCCGGCGGCCTTCTATCTTCTGGGTTTTTTGATTGTCGCTATCGTTTACCTGGTTGGCATGAGCTTTTCGGCCGTGGGTAACGGGGGATCGAGCGGCGCGAGTTTGTCGACGGTTCTCGCGGTACTGCAAATGCCTCGCTTTCGCGAGGCGCTTATTAATACGGTCGCTTTCGTTTTGATCGGAACACCTTTGGAGTTGATAGTCGGGTTGGCCCTTGCGCTAATGCTGCATCACTCATTTCACTTTCGCGGTCTGATGCGCAGCGTATTTGTTATACCCATTGCGATCCCCGCATTGGTGACCGCGACCTTGTTGTTCATTTTATTTGATTATCCCGGAGGGCATGCAAACGATCTGATTACCGGCAAGTATCCCATAGTACCGATGCTGGTGGAGCATCCAATTAACTGGCGAGGTTCGAAGACTTTTGCATTGGGGGTGTCGCTTTTAGGAAAAGTATGGCGCGATATGACTATCTCGATGCTGATATTGTTGGCGGGTTTAAGCTCGGTTGAGCCGGAGCTTATCGATGCGGCGCGAACCATGGGGGCGGGGGTGCGTCAACGCCTCCGGCATATAATTCTTCCATTGATTATGCCCTCCATATCGGCCGTCGTGCTTCTTCGGTCCATTGAGATGTGGAAAGAGTTCATCTTTCCATTTGTGCTTGCCGGTAAGCATAACCTTCTCGGCACATTGATCGAAAGCTTGTATAACAATTGGGGGCGCTCGCATGAGGCCGCCGTCGTTGCATTAGTGCTGGTGATTTGTATAGGAATAGGCGTGCTGCTGTTTTCGTCTCTTCTTCAGTTGCTACGCAGAGTTTTAGCTGCTTATTGATTGTGTTTCGGCGCTGCAGGCTGAAAAACCATGGAAAAGGCCCCTCATCGGTTTGGGGGCATTATCCAAGAGGAATTGTAGGACAATGAAACGTCGTATGCCCCACACTCGCTTTTCGAGAGTCGTACTCTTTGGGGTGGCGGCAATGGCGGTGCTTATGGT
>WJJU01000604.1 GCA_014729595.1 Chitinivibrionales bacterium | reverse complement strand
GTCTTGGCCCGATCACGCTTTAACTGCAATTCAGCAGGAGCCAGCGAATCAAAGGTTGTGAGATTCACTCTTCTGCTCAGAATAACTCCGGCGAAAACGGCTACAAAAAAACACAGGACAGCGGACACTGCTATAAAACTCATATTCAATCCTCAGTTCTCATTTATTTGTCGGCCCCCGAGTTGCTCCAAGAAGAATATCTACTCCAACCCAGATTGTCTCACCGCCTATTATGATTAGTCCAACTCCGGTTGCTGCACCAGCCACTGTGCCGGTGCCAATGGCAATTCCGCCACCTGTTCCGAGAGCACCACCAACACCGGTTATACCGATGGCCGATTCCGTGCCGGCGTAAACACCCCATGGCGATTCATTTAAGCCTGCCGAATAATTTCTAATATCGCGGTGAAATTGGAGATGTGCATTCCAAGCCTTTTGTACCCAATTCTGGGAAACGTCAGTGGTACTTGGCTGGCCAAGATAGGTTTGATATTGCGACCATTTCGTACCTGCAGGTGCCGTTACACTGTTTGTGGCTTATTTGAGTATCGCTATTACCTTTACGAAAAGACCCTTTTTCATAAAATCACCCTGAATTACCCGTGTTCTCCACGTATCGTTTCGACCTCTCATAGTAATTATGGCACCGATTGGAAGATACTGGCGCCTGCGGCCGAAATTAATCATTGCGCTCTTTTGGGCATGCTTCCTTGCTCTACGTCCTTGCACATAGTCGTTATAAGCCGTTCTAACCCGGAGCTTAATATCGCCTACGAGAAATCCTTTCTTTCCACGTAAAGTAATATCTTGGTACGGCATCGAATTACTGATGATAAAATCAGGTTTGGCATAACCACTTGCTATCCTTGGATAGTTGGTTGTAGGGATCGTTCGACCGTACCCTCCCGCATATTTGGCGCAATTGACACCATCATTAATGGGTGTCCCGGCCTTATATCTTCGCGTTCTCGTGCCTGCTACACCGACCATCGATCTCGGAACGATTCTGGTTTGCATATACAGCTTCCTCTGCACTGATCTGGGAAAAAGTGTGCAAGCTCGCTCCAAAAGAATATTCTCGAAGTGAATACCCTCCAACCAGGGTGGGTTGTTGGCTAATTGTTCAAGTGCACCAAGTGCATTCCCCGGAAAAAGCGTAGAAAGAAACGTGCTCGTAGCGGCATCGATAACCGCGTTCACCACCTGCGACCTTAATTCTTCCTTGATCTGGTGGATAGCCATTGCGCGCATATTACGTAATGAACTCTGAAGACTCATAGAAACATTAAGACCGGCGATTGTCATTTCACCATTGGGATCCGCATAGAGAAATGGATTCCCGTAGGCGTATGCAAAAGAATTAAAACTCTCCGGTTCCGACATTATGTAAGTGGCGGGATCACGAGATAAGAACATCCCTGTTCGTGGATCATATTCGCGAGCCCGAAGATGGTACAGCCCCGTTTCATTGTCGAGCCATTCACCCATGAATCGGAAATCGCCGCCGGTTTCGTCACCAATGGTGGCGGCGACGCCGGTCGCTTCCAGTACATTGCCAAAGCCGTCATAGTTTACCCTACCCACCAGCGCTCCGGTCTCATCGGCTAGCCCGATTACGCTTCCATAGGCATCGGTGAGATAGAAATGGCTATTTCCGGTGTTGTTGAATCGCGCAACAGGGGTATGACCGGCTAGTACGTATCCGGCCACGGCATTTCCATTTTCATTACTGATTAGTTGAACGTTCTCAAACCCACTACCCATTTCGGGTGCGACCACATAGTTGCGTGTCACCGAACCAACCGCAGCCCCGATTCTCCTTCCTTCACCATCATAACTGTAAGTTACCGTACCACTTGCAGTTTGCGCGCCAATAAGTCTATCTTCGGCATCAAAGGAGAATTCAAGCGCCCGGCTTCCTCCGTCTACAGCGGTTACCCGTCCATTAGCATCACGACTATACAGCTCGGTTCCCATAGGGCCTTCTATCCGACTCAGCTTATAGCCTTCATAAACATAAACCTCACTTCCACTATCGGTAACTTTCATCGTTCGTTTTCCGGCCGCGTCATAAGTATACTCTACTGAACGCACTAATGTACCCTCACCATCATAGGCTCGCTCAGAAGCTAACCTCGCGGAACCATCGTACGAATAATCCACATATGAGCCGTCTTCACGGACTATACGAGTGGGAACACCCGCGGCATTACGTATATAGTTAATAGATGCGACCACAACCCCCTGCTTGTCCACATAAGTCATACCAATGATGTCATCCCGTAGATTGTAATTTACGCTTAAGATTAAACCATTAGCCATGTAGCGCTCAATGAGCCTACCGGCTTCATCATAAACGAGTGAATCTTTTGCTCCCGAAGGATGAATAATGGTTTCGAGAAGTCCGCCGGCATCATAAGTGTAACCGGTGGTGTATGTTACCCCACCATTTTCCGATCTTACGTGCTGAGCAGTTACACGCCCAAGCAGATCTCGCTCATACCGCACCCCTCCCCCAAAGCTATACTCGAGGCCCGTTTCGTATCCCTGGTTATCGTAGCCGTACCATGTCGTATCCTCGTTATACACCGCGGAAGATTTCCGGCCTAAGGAATCATACGCATGACCGATGGCCATATTGGTGCTTACGCGACTCAATTCATTACCCAGCGTATCGTGAACGTAATAAACGGTATCTCCAATCGGCAATGCTTGCCAGAGAGGTTCTCCCCTTAACGAAGCGCGTGATTCAAAAACGGCACCATCGGGATATGTAACTATATGCTTTATATCATCAACATCCGAAATCATAGTCAACTTCTCCCCGAGGGGATCAATAACGGTTAAGGTATCCCCGGCATAATCATATGTCCACAAAGCACCGCCAAGATCAGTCACGGAGCTGGTGCGCCCGAGGCTATCATAAGCAAACGAACGCACACCCCCGTCGGCATACATAATGTTAACGGGGTAGTCCTGATCTTGAGGAACCGGAATTTCCGTGTGGTACTCAATGCTATCAGTTGTTCCATCAGGATAGACAATCTTTACCGGCACCCCAAAAGGTGATGTATAGGTGGTGGTGGTACGGCCTAGCGGATCAATTCTAGTTTCAGATGTTGGCGTTGTAGAATATTTCCACACATTACCACGCGGATCCGTCATTGCCGATATCTTGCCGCAGCAGTCACCCATTTCATATTTGGTAACATTACCGAGAGGATCAATGTATTCAACGACGCGTCCAAGACCAGCCAGAACCACCGAATCGACGGCGCCGTCACGTTCTATCGCCACCAATCGTGAGGCGGCATCATAGCGGAATTTGGTAGTTCTCCCCAATTCATCGACAGCTTTTGACACCATTCCACGAGGATCATATTCATACTTTACAACATCTCGTTCGTTTTTCGAAATGGAGAGCAATTCACCGTTTCCCCCATAGTTTCTACCCAATTTCCCAATAGAGGGCCCGGCAAGACCGGTCCATTCGTCATTGCTTTGATCATAGGAGGTTCGCAATGTCACCCCATCACCGTAATCGGCCGCTATTTCTCGACCAAGCTTATCATAGCTAATGTGAATTTCATTTCCCTCGTTGTCTCGAACAAGTGAAACTTTATCTCCATGATACCCTATCGTAAAAGCTTCTCCCGTATTGTCTTTGGCGCCAATAACCCTACCTGTCGCGCCATCGATGGTATAGGTTGATTTCATATATCGTGACTTAACGCCAAGCGGACGCCCATACGTATCGAAATTCGTTACCTCGTAGAGAGAATTTACTCCATTAACGACAATACCCGATAATTGATTTCGAACACCATAGTTCCACTTGATTTCGCCACCCCCCGGTATGGTTGCCGATGTTTTTCGGCTACCGGAATCGTAAGTATATCGAGTAGTATAATCAGCAGGGTCCTCCCCCGGGTTATGGGGAAGAGTAAACGACAAGAGATTACCCCGGCCGTCATACGTTCCGGAAGAACGCTTTCCCAGAGCATCGATTTGCGCCGTCACATTGCCGCGAGAATCATATTCCCAGCGAGTCTCGTTACCTAGCGGATCTCGTAGGAGTGTTTGTTTACCGTCACTATTGTAGACGGCATTCCACTCATAACCCATTTCATCAATAATTGCCGTAATGTTTCCATCCTCATCATACTCGTAGACTTTTTCGAATCCGTTGGGACTACGAACAATCTCTTGACGATGAGCAATATCGTACGTTAGGCCAAGCGTATCGCCTTGGGGCGTAATCCGCCTGACCATACGCCCCTCATGGTTATATTCCACCCGTAAAGCTCGCACACCGAGAGGATTGATAATGTCCACTACTAAATGATTGGGTCCATACTTGAACCATGTCACCGCGCCCAATTGGTCGGTGACCCGCTGAAGGTTGCCGTGACCATCGTACGTATAGGAGACCGTTTCGCCGGCTCCGTTTTGAATACTAATTATTCGGTTCCGCGCATCACGCTGTATGGTGACGGCATCACCGATTGAATGAGTAATACTGCCTCTATTGATAGTTAGCGATTCGCCGTCAGAATCAGTAATCTTAACCAAGCCCCCCCGTTCCTGGTCGAATTCGTACTTCATACCACTTGGCATAGTTAAAAGATAGCGATTAGGATTGTAGTCCTCAATGCCATACGTATATAGACGGCCATTCTGAAATATCACATCGGTTTCATCGAGAATATCCAATTTCGAGTAAGTACCACTCCTCGCTTTAACCGAGACAGTAGCAAAACGAGTATCGAAGGAAGCGTTAACAAATGCCCCTTGGATGTCGAACACCTCTTGATCACCATCCGGCATAGTTATCCGAATTGCATGTTCTTTGGTCGGCTCGAGAGCATATTGCGGTATCCATCCACCGTAATTGACCGCACGCCACCCGTCACCGGCCTCATTGGATTCCTCTATACGGATCTGACTTATATCCATTTTCCAACCAAAGCCGAAATCGCCTTTTGTTTTATCACGGCTATCATACCGACGCATTACCGTCAAGTCCAGTCCAGGAAGCTCTACAAGCATATCGGCAAAAGCCAACGTAAAATTGCCCACCTTCATATCGCCCATTACGTTTATTTGAATCTGATCGCTCCGCTCGTTACCGTATTTGTCAAAAGCAGTCAGCCTAATCAGATAATAGCCGTTTGAAAGGATCGTTGGATCAATTACGCCAAGAGTGCCGTTGGAAACTGGAGAAATTTCCCTAATCATCTCGATCCATTCACCACCATCTTTTCGACGATATTCCACTACATAGTAGGCTAAGTTGGCGTCATTTGCCGTTCCGTGCAGATCGGTCGGCTCCGAAATATTTGCGTTATTCCCAGGACCGGTAATTTCTACTGAAGGAGCTATATCGTCGGAACCACTCATCCGCACTTCGATAGTGGTTGGATCTTCGGCGTAGTTCCCAGCAACATCATAGGCTGTAGCTAGCGCCTTGATCATGCCTCTCCGGAGCGGAGTGTAGACAGCTTGATAGGTACCACCACTGCCACGTAAAGCCACATATCGACCGTCTATTTTCAGCCACACCCTTTCTTCATCCAGTTCGCTTTCATCAGACGCAACTACGGTAAGTGTGACCGGCTCATCGACTTGAGGGTTTTCGGGTACATAGCTCAGCGCCAACGAAGGTGCCGTGATGTCTTCGATACCATCGACAACACGAAGTGTGAATGTTTCCGTAATCTCGTTCCCAAGAGCATCGAGCGCCGTGACTATAATATCAACATTCCTTTCAACGGAGCCGGCCTGATAAAAGAAGGTGTTGTTATCATCCAATTGGACTTCATTACCGTCGACTATAACGCTAAGCGATGCAATTCCATTCGGATCGTCGGCGTCAACGGTCACCACAACAGCCCCGCCGGGTTGAATAGGATTAGCCGAGAAATTTACGGTTATTTGGGGCGGAATGACGTCTTCTTGGACAATTATCGACCAGCTTTGCTCGTCTGAGCCGCCATTTCCATCGGTTACCACGATGCTCACCAAAGCTTCTGCGGGCCTTAATCCGTCATCCGGCCACACAATTAGCCCATTCCCGTCAAGGACCATTCCCGAGGGGGCGGAATCAAGGATATAGGTAAGAGCGTCACCGTCGGGGTCAGTCGCCTCGACTTGATAATCAAAAACATCTCCCGCCGACACGGTGGTCTTCGGTAAAGAAATGATAACCGGATCATCATTGACGTTCATAACAGTTAGGGTAAATTCCTGATATTCAGTGAAATGGCCGTCCGTTACCGCGACTCGCACTTCATGTTCACCAACATCCGGATCATCGGGCACAAAAATGAGCACGCCGCCTTCACTCATGCTCATTCCCGAAGGTCCTTCAACAAGGGACCAAAACAGCTCATCATTGTTCGAATCTTTGGCACGGGCCTCATAGACATATTCCTGCTCTTCAACCGCCGTCTCTTCCGGAGTGGATGTAATAACCGGCGGCGATGGTTGATCCTGTACCGATATCGTAACCGTCTGTGTCGTATGGAGCGATGGTGTTCCATTGTCTTCGGCTCGGACGGAATAGGTTACCGTGCCGACATCAGCCGCGGTTGGGGTCCAGACAAACAGACCACTTAACGGATCGATAGTCGCCCCCTCCGGCCCCTCAACGATCGAGTAAATAACATCATCACCGGAATCTTCATCAACCGCTTCGACTTGGTAGGTATACTGCTCATTTACTATCGCTATCGCCGGCGGGCGCGATACGATAACCGGCGCATCGTTTCGACTCAGCACGGTAAGTATCCAACTTTGATAGGCAGTCGATAGCCCGTCGGTTACACTGATGGTGACGGTGTTTTCACCGATGTTGTTTGCGGTCGCAAGCCACTGCACCATTCCCGAAGCCGTGTCGACAACCATCCCCGCCGGTCCCTCCTGCAACCGGTACAAAAGAATGTCGGCGAGATTGCGGTCCTCCGCGTCTGCGTCATAAACATAGTTTCCATCTTCCAATATCGAACCGGGAGGAACAGTCGTAAATTCCGGCGCCCATTGCTTTTCCTTCACTTGAAGGGTAAATTCCTGTCGATCGGCTCCACCATTTTCGTCCCACACATCGATAACTACGGAGTACGTACCGGTATCCCCGCTTTGGGGAGTCCAGGTTATCATACCGCTCGCGCTTATATCCATACCGGGCACACCGGCAACCGAAAAACTCAACGAATCGTCCGCGTCTTCGTCTGTTGCCGTTACCTGATAGACATACGTTTGTTGCTCTACCACTTCCGTTTGTGGGTCCGATGTAATAACGGGAGGATCATTGACGTTCAGTACCTCGAGATCGAAGGTCTGATCCGTGTGCAGACTTCCGTCGAAAGCGCGAATCTGTACCGTATGTATTCCTACATGAGCGTTGGATGGTGTCCATTCGACAACCCCCGTTTCGGTATCCAAATGCATGGACTCCGGTCGCTCAATCAGGCTCAGCATTATTTCCTGCCCCGCATCACTGTCTTCGACGACAATTTCATAACGCCACAACCGGTCTTCCTCGACCTTTGAATCCGGTTGTGAGATGATCCGTGGCGCATGCTGAACATCGTTGACGGCGAGTTGTATACTCTGTTGCACCCAGGCCCCAGCTTGGTCGCTCACCCTTATTACTACCGAGTGAATGCCGATATCTTCTTGCGTCGTTACCCAGTCAAGCGTGTAGGTAGCTTCGTTCCACACCATCGCCGCCGGAGACTCAAGTATTTGATATGTCAAGAGATCGTCTTCATCCGGATCATCGGCGACAATTGTATAGGTATAGGTTTCGCCTTCACCGACCGACGTAGAAGGCGTAGAGGTTATGCGCGGGGCATCATTGACATTTACTACCCTTAAATCAAATTCTTTCGTTGCGGTGTTCCCATTTTCATCACGAATCATGATTTGCACCCGGTGTTGTCCGGGATCGTCCTCGCCCGGCGTCCAGCTAAGTGAGCCGGACTGAGAATTGACAATCATGGATGCCGGTTTGGCGAGCGCGGAGAAAGTGACGGGCCCATTCTCCGGGTCTTCGGCTTCAATCGTAAAGGTATACTCTTGATCCTCGTATGCATCGGGAAATACGCTCGTTATAAAATACGGTGGATCGTCAGGGCCTTCCTCTACGACCAAGATATATGCCTGTTCTACGGAAAACGTTCTGTCGGTCGCCTCTATTTCCACCTGATGCATGCCAATATGCGCATATTGCGGCATCCAACTTATAAGCCCGCTTTGCGCACCGATCGTCATGCCTTCAGGAGCGGTTTTCAGAGAATACGTTATCGCATCACTGTTTCGGTCGGTTGCGGTAACCTGATAAGAGTACTCATCACCATCGATTACCGAGGTAGGGGGTGTGGAAGTGAAAACGGGCGCATTATTTACGCTCTTTACCGATAATACAAAGCTTTGCGTATCTCTTAAACCGAATTGATCGGTTACTTGCAACACCACATAATGCACACCAACTTCGCTGTTTGAAGGTAACCACTGAAGCGTGCCGGTTGAGGGTTCGACACTCATCCCAACGGGATATTCCATAAGAGTATACGTCAGCGGTCCATTTTCTACATCTTCAACGACCGGCTCATAGGAATATGCAACGTCTTCGTCAACGACCGTTTCGGGGGAAGACCGAAAGACAGGTGAAAAGTTAACATGCAGTTCACTTGTTTCGGTAGAAACCCCACTATGTTGGTCATCCGCCGTTAGGGTAACCAAGTATGTACCCGGATCACTGTATGTATGAGTTATCTGCTCACCGGCGACTTCTCCACCGTCACCCAAAGACCAGTGAAACAGAAGAGGATCTCCGTCTGGATCGCTCGATTCCCCGGCCGACAGTGTAAATGTTTCGCCGGGATTAGCGGTATCGGGTGACACCGATATTTTCGCATTCGGCGGCCGGTTAGGTGATTTGATTAGAATAGTATGGGTCGTTAAGTTCGATCCCCCACGTTGATCCGTGACCTCCAAAGATATGATGAATTCTCTTTCGGTATCATACGAGTGTGTAACCGACACTCCACTGGCCGATGAACCATCCCCTAATGACCATCGGTAGGTGAGCGGCAGGTCCTTATCCGGGTCGGAAGATTCGGCTGCATCAAATGTAACTATTTCGCCGATGAGTGCACTATCCGGCGCTTCGATTGTTGCTATGGGAGAAATGTTGGGAACAGCTTCAACATATATCTGGAAAAACTGGCCGGCACTCACACTGTTTGCATCCTGCGCCCTGACAAGTACGTGATTGTATCCGGAACTACCAAATGGCGGGGTCCATTCGATTTTCCCGGTTTCCTGATTGATATCCATGCCGGCGGGAGCTTCTTCGAGGAAATAGGTTATCCGCGTACCTTCTGGATCTTCCGCATCGACATCGTAAACATAGGGCTGATTCTCGACGGCGGTCAAAATCGGTGCGGAAACTATTTCAGGAGGGTAATTGCGGATCCTCCCGGAAGAGTGAACGTGGACGGTATAGGACGAACAACTCTCCGCATTTTTGATTTTGTACCAATAATCGGTATCAAGTTCAACATTGTAATCCAGAAAGGTGGAATAATCACTGTCGGTTGTGCCGATCAGCTCGAACCCTTCGTCGGCGCTCATATCCGATCGATAAATGTAATAAGGGGTTTTCCCGTCGTACAACCAAACAAGCTGGCATTTGGTTCCCTTGGGTCGGGTTGAAAGGTCCAAAAAGCAGCTTGGAAATTGCTGTTCTATCTCTCTACTTTTTACGTCGATAAACGCCCGGGTAAAGGATTGGGCTGTTGCGCCGCCTTTACGGATCATCTCCAAATCCCATGCCGCTCCCCCCGACGCTAACGCAAGGTTAACATAATCGGCAATCGTCCGTCCGTAACCGCGAGTCGCATGGGCCCCGCCCTCACTCTTTATGAACCCCCCGTCGCCGTCGACAATGTATGCGTTACCGGCACTGTCTATTCCAATTGCATTATCCCCTGATCCGCTTTTAAGGCCGTGGCCATAGGCTCTTATTACTACATTGAGGACGGCTCCCCTATCGGTAAGCTCACCCAAAATACCAGAATAACCTCCGCCGTATCCTTTGTAATCCCTGTCTTCGTCGGTAACCAGGATAACATTAAGTGCCGCCTCTCGCCGAAGTGGAAGAGTTGAAAGTGCATGGTGTATAGCTTGGTAGCCGTCCTCCGTACCGCCACTAACATAGAAACCGAGCTCGGCTACATCGTCGGCCGTGCCCGATGCGAGTTTGACATAGCCTCGTTCTCCGTTTGCACGCGAATACCCATACCCTACAACCGAATATTGATTTTCAATGATACCTTTATCGGCCAATCCTTCCTGTAAGCTTTTGACCATACCTTTCAGCCACTTATGCTCCCCGCTCATGGAACCCGATTCATCGACAACAAATACAACGTCCGCCTTATCCGTGACAGGCTGCGAAACGGCGGTGGAGGTGAAGGTGAAAAGTAAAATGATTGACAATACTAAAAGATGCTTAATACGCATTCTTCCCCCATTTAAAGATTTGCTTGGGATTCGTTGCTTTGAAAGCATTGTCCCCGAGCCGTTAACGTAATCGGATACAGGATTGTCTGATTTTGCAGCAATATGAATTATTTATAGTTGCTTATGGGAATTTACACGGAAGACAGCAGGATGTGCTTTGGTAAGGCCGCGAAATATTTTTCAAGCCTTTTTGAAAAGCACTCCCCTCAGCTTTACGGGTCCGCGCCGATTCAGAACCCGAACCGCACAACGAGATCCGGGTTCCGTCTCAATGCCCCGCAACATTCTTACGCTTTCCCCCAGCGGCCCTCAAACCCGCCCAGTTCTACAGTTGTCATAGGAATTCCTCGAGAATACTGAAGAATTTGCACTCCTTACTCTTTTCGGGGTCGCGCAAGGTTTCTACAATCTTTTTCGCTTTCTTCAGGTGTTTTTTGTATTTCTCTATTTTTTCCTGCGCATCGCCGTATGCCCCGTAAGCATCGTGCAAATCCTTAAGAATACCCTCGGCGAATTCAATCTTGATCTTAACCTTGGGTATGAGGTCATTAGCAAAGGATTCATAGGCATCGTAGATGGCTTTTGCCATGCCTTGGTATCCTTCGGCTATCATCCCCCGCCCGGCAATTACATCCGCCCACGCCGCATCATCACCTTCCATCATACCATCAAGCCCCGCCCACATCAGCTCGTATCCCGGCTCAATCACACAGTACGCAATAGCCGCCATCTTTATGCCCGCCGTAACCATGTGCTTTACATAAGACATTTGTATACTCGACAGCGTCGACTGCACCGAGATAGAAATACTGACACTGACCATGGTGAATCTACCGCTTGGATCGGTATTCATCACCGGATTCGCATGAGCATAGAGATACTTGTGAAGGCTATACGGATCGGTAATCACTCCACTGAACGGATCGGGACTAATGAACCGCCCCGTGGCTTGATCGTAATACCGCGCGCGCAGATAGTAGAATCGGGCATTGGGATCGTACTGCTCGCCGGTAAACAGATAGGTATTCGGCGTCGTGCCCGTCGAGGCAAGCATCTCACCGAATGCGTCGTACGTATAGGTATCCGTTGCATTTCCGCCGGCATCGGTCAGCATTCTCGTGCTACCCCGCCCATCGTACAAATAGTAGGTTATACTGCCGTTCCCTCTCCGACTAATCAGGTCATCGCCAAGCTCGTACCTAACGTTAACGTTCCCCGCGCCGTCGCGCTCCTCAATCACCTGAGATAAATCACCGCAGTCTCGGCAGTCCCTCAGTACATAATTTGTCACCACACCGTCGGTAATCGATGATACCCTATCACCGTTTGCATCGTAACGGTACTCAGTAACGCCGCCGTCCGGCTTGGTGACCCTTACCAAGCGATTATCGTCGTTCCACTCATAGCTTGTATACTCGGCGCCGTCACTCTTGCCGACCAGTCGCCCGTTTATATCGTACGTGTACGATATACCCCCCTCCACCGTAAGCTGATTCAGGGCGTTGTAGGTGTAGTTGGTTACCGCACCATCGACCTCCTTCGTCAATCTATTGCCCACCGCATCGTAGGTGTACTCGATTGTGCCGCCACCACTGACGGGATCGGCAATGCCCTCTTGGATCAATCGGTGACACGCATCATATGTGTAATCAACCGTACGTCCATTCTCTTCGGTCACCTTAGTACGGTTACCTACCGGGTCGAGTTCGTACTGATACGAGGTTAATACGGCATTATCGGCGTCGCGGTTTACCAGTTTCGTAAGATGGTTTCGACCGTCATACGTGTATTCCACTGATGTTTCGTTGCCGTTGATGACCCGGATGCGGTTCCCGACGGCATCGTATTCATATGATGTCACCCGGCCATGCGGATCAGTCACCGCAAGCAGACGATTCAAGTCGTCATAGACATACTGCGTGGTACCGTCAGAGGTGGAAACCGATGTCCTGTTACCGGCATCATCCCAAGTGTAGCTCACCTCAACGCCGTCGGGATCGATCCGAACGACTATCCGGTCTCTAAGGTCATAGGTGTAACTTGTCACATCACCACCGTACGTAACGGTCTCTTTTTGTCCCGAAAGCGTATAGGTGGTAACGATCGATGTTCCATCGGAAAACTCTTTTCCCACCAGTCGACCCAGTGCATCGTAGGTATAGCCGGTGACATCTCCGCCAAAGGCGGTATGCGTAAGCACGTTACCTTCGGCGTCATGCGTCCAGCTCTCGGTCTCACCATCGGCACGCGTATGGTCGGTCTTTCTGCTCAGCGCATCGTAGGTCCATGATTCTGCATTGCCGTTAGCATCCGTTCGGCCGATAAGGTTATCGTTGGCATCGTATTCATATGATGTCACCCCACCACAGGCATCCGTGACGCTTATCAGATTACCGACGGCGTCATAGGCGAATGCTGTCGTGTTTCCGTTGGCATCGGTCTCTCGTACTTTCCTCCCCGCCTCATCGTAGGTATACGAATATGAGCTTCCGTCCGGATAGATAATTTGGACGACACGATCATAATCATCAAATAGCCATGTCGTGGTATTGCCATTCGCATCGGTCATACCGGTTCTGTTACCTTGCGCATCGAAGGCGTACCGGGTAGCATTGCCAAGCGGATCGATAATGCGTGTATTTCGCCCAAGAGCATCGTACTCGTAATTGGTGGTATTACCGTTCTCGTCGGTCTCGGCGGTTTTCCTACCCCGTAAGTCGTACGACGTTTGCGTGAAGGTGTTGTCCGGATAAGTGGTCCTGACCGGCCGACCGAATCGATAGGCCGTTCTCATCCGTCGCCCATCGGGATGTATAACAACCGTCGGATTGTTATCGGTATCGTACTCTCTACCGACCACTGCTCCATCGGGCCGTATGTCGCGTACCCGCCGGCCGAACACGTCATATTCATAAATAGTGACTCCCCCCCGAACATCCGTAATCCTAGCCACTTTGTCGAATACGTTGTATTCTTTTGTCGTTACGTTACCCAATGGATCGGTGGTGGTCAAGAGATTACCCTTGGCATCATACGTATATGTCCAGGTATTGTTCGCGGGATCCGTTCGCGTAAGTATTTTTCCACGGCTATCGTAGGTAAAGCTTGTGGTTCGTCCCAAAGGATCGGTTTCGGTGAGTTTGTGTCCCTTAGCGTCATAGGTGAATGTCGTCGTTTCTCCCAACGCATTCGTTTCGCTAAGTATATTGCCTTGGCTATCGAACGTTCTCTCATACAATATAGTGCCGTCGGGGCCGGTCTTACGGATACGATTTCCTTGCCCATCATAATCATAAGTAGTCATTCTACCCAAAGCGTCGGTTTCGGACAACCGGTGCCCCCGCGCATCGTAGGTGAAGGTTCGTACATTCCCCATGGCATCGGTCTTTTGAATGGGAAAGCCCTTGGCATTGTATGCCGTGGTCTCAAAAGAGCCGTCCGGAAAAGTTGTAGAAAGAAGATTCCCGTCGTCGTCGTAAGTGTAGGTCGTCACGGCACCGTTGGGCTCGACCATTTCGGTGACGTTACCGTCATCGTCATACAAAAATTGCGTGGTTTTCCCCTCCGCATCCGTTACCATCTGTGACTGCGCCTCAAGGTCGTTATCGATTTGGGTAACGTTGCCGGCGGGGTCAATTTGGCGAACCATACGACCGCTCTCGTCGTACTCAGTCCGTACCGCCGTAATTCCGCGCGGGTCGATCACATCGGTGAGGTAGTGATTCGGCGCATATTTGTAGGTGGTTACATAGCCATTGAGATCGGTCACTTTTTGTAAATTTCCGTGACCGTCGTACTCATAGGACACCGAACGCCCCCGGTCATCGACGATTTCGGTGATGCGCCCCTGTCCATCACGGCTAAAGTGAATTGCATCCCCGGTCGAGTGGATCATGCCACTGTTGTTAATGTCGATGTAATTACCGTTTGCATCGACCAAGCGGTAAAGACCGTCGTTTTGATCTATATAGTATTGCGATCCATCGATTAAAGTCAGACGATACCGGTCCGGATCGATCACCTCAAAATCAGCATCTAAGAGTTGTCCATCCATGAGGAAATCAAAGGTGGTATTATCCAGTGCCTCGAGTGAGGAATAGGTGCCCGGAAGCGCTTCAAACGTGATACTGCCTTGCGCCAATCCATTGGCTGAGGCGTAGGTCGAATTCACTCTCACGCGGAATTCTTGCTTTGGTGCATTCGGTAAGTGAATAGTTATCTTGTTCTGCCCCGTAGGACGTACTCCATAAGCAAGGCAAGTACCAAAGAGCGACTGGGTGCAATAGGTTTCCATACCATCGCCGGGTTCTCGTTGCTCCGACACCTTGGCGCCCTGCTTGAGTGCGAGCGTCCAGCCTATTCCAAAGTCGCCTTTTGTTTTGATTCTGCTGTCATAGGTACGAAGGGCTTCAAGTTCGAGACCGGGTAGATCGACGGTCATGTCCGAATAGGTCAGCGTGTACATACCCACTTTCATCTGCCCGTCAACTTCAACCTCGAAGTTTCGGCTGTTCCAGTTCCCATATTTGTCGACTGCCGTTACTTTGAACTGATATTGACCGTTCGTCATGACCGTTGGATCAATGATTCCAACAATATCATTAGTGACCGATGACGTCTTCCTGGCTGTCTCTATCCACTCGTTATTGCCCGTTTCTCTGTATTCAATGGTGTAGTAAGCGAAATTTTCATCATTCACGGTACCAATTATATCGGTAGGGACAGAAATGACCTGATCCTCCGCCGGACTGGAAATGCTTACGTTGGGTGTAACGCCATCGGAGCCGGCGATGTCTACCACAATGCCGGTTACATCTTCGGCGTAGTTCCCCGAAATATCGTAGGCGGTTGCAATCGCTTCGATTGTACCCCGACGAAGAGGGGTGTAGGTTGTTTCATAAACCCCTCCGGTTCCGCTCACCGACACGTATTGTCCATCGATTTTCAGCCAAACCCGTTCTTCATCCAATTCGCTTTCGTCCGAGGCGGAAATAGTAAGCATAACGGGCTCATCGACATGGGGATCGGCGGGAGCATAGCTTAGCGCCACCGACGGTGCGGTATTGTCAGTATCATCGCTTACTCGCAACGAGAATGTCTCGCTCGTCTCGTTACCGAGCGCATCGGTGGCGGTAACGACGATATCGACGTCCGATTCAACGTTTTGCGTCTGGTAGTAGAAGGTATTGCTCTCATCCATTTGGACCGCATCTCCATCGACGGTAACCGTAAGTGAGGCTATACCCACCGGATCAGTGGCGTTCACCGTCACGACGACGGCGCCGCCGGGCCGTATTGGATTCGCCGAGAATTCAACGGTGATTTCGGGCGGAACAACGTCTTCTTGTATAGTTATTATCCAGCTCTGCTCGTCGGTCAACCCCCCATCGTCGGTAACGCGAGCTTCAATTGCGTACTCCGTTCCAACGTCGCCCGAAGCGGTCCAGGTTATCAACCCGGTTGCCGGATCTATCTGCATGCCGGAAGGTGATTGAACGAGTGAAAAAGATAGATTATCACCGACATCAGGATCTTCCGCCGTCATTCGGTAGCTATACGACGCACCGTTATATGCATCGATATTTGGTGTTGAAGTAAAAGTCGGCGAATCGTTCACATTGTCAATAGTTAAGTCATACGTCTGTTCCACCAGAAACCATCCGTCCTCGACAACAATGGTGACGGAGTGGATTCCGACGTCTTCGTTTTCGGGCATGAAGGAAACCAAACCGTCGGAACTCACCGACATTCCCACCGGGCCGTCAAGAAGCGAAAACGTTAGTACATCGCCGTTATTGTCTTCCGCGGTGGCCTGATATCTGTAGAGCACATCTTCCGTACCCTCGGCAATGGGATTAGAGGTAAAGACCGGTGGTTCCGGCTGCAACTGGACCTCGACGGAAAATATTTGCTCATCCTCAGCGGAATCCTCATCGGATACCGCAACCGTAATCGATTGGCTTCCAGTCTGGGATTCGGTTGGTGTCCAGGTCAATACGCCGCTGTTTGCATCGATAACCACGCCCTCGGGAGCGGAAACTATGTCAAACGTAAGAACATCGCCGGCATCAACATCTTCGGCCAGAACAGTATAGCCGTACTCAACCCCGACCTGTGCGGCCGGTGGAGCGGTTGAAACAATCACCGGTGCATCATTGACGTTTTCTACGACGAGTTCGAAGGTTTGTTCGTCCGTATCGATTCCATCGTTGACAATCAAAGTAACCGTATGGATGCCTACATCATCATTATTTGGAGTCCAGGCGACAAGCCCATTCTCGGCGTCAACCGTCATTCCCTCTGGTTTATCGCTCAGAGAAAACGTTAGTATGTCCGCTGCGTTTTGATCCTCCGCCACCGCCTGGTAGACGTATTGCTCATCCTCAATCGCGCTCGTAACCGGCGCCGAGACAATCTCCGGCGGCCACTGCAGCTCTTTCACCGTCACGGTGAACGTCTGCGTATCAAATGCGTTGTCGGAATCCTCAACACGAACGGTAACCGTATGCTCACCGATGTCATCGTGTCCGGTTTGCCAGGTAATAACTCCCGTCGTTGACCCAATTGACATATCCGCCGGGGAAGCATCAAGCGAGTATGTCAGAACATCCCCGTTGTCTACATCCTCGGCAACCACGTCGTAAGAATACTCCCCCCCTTCGTCTACGGTCGATATCGCCGTCGACGTAATCATTGGGGCGTCGTTGACGTTATGGACGGTGAGTACGAAGTCCTGTTCCGTGATGCGATCGTTTTGGTCGTCTGCGGTAATCGTAACCGCATGGCCGCCGACATCGTTATTGTCCGGCGTCCACGAAATCTCACCGGAGACCGGATTGATAGTCATACCCGAAGGCGCCGTGGCGAAACCATAGATAATCTCGTGATTATCCTCATCTTCCGCCACCGCCGTATAGTTGTACGACTCGTCCTCATTCACCATCTCAATCGGCGTTGAAACAAATACCGGTGGTGCATTGATATGGATTGATGCGGTTGCCCTATCGACACCACCCTTTCCGTCATCCGCGGTCACAGTCACGGTGTAAAGGCCGGGGTGCTGATAAACATGCGAAACATTCGGACCGGTGATAGTCGCACCATCGCCAAAATCCCAAGCGAATGTAAGCTCGTCGTCGTCCGGGTCGGTGGAACCCGTCGCATCGAAGAAAAATTCATCACCCACATTCCCGAATATCGAAGATATTTCTATGTTTGCTTCCGGATCGTTGTTCGGCATGGTAATGGTAACGGTAAATTCTTCGGTTGATTCTCCGCCACGCCCGTCGCCGACCGTCAATGAAGCGTTGTAGACGCCGACCTCGGCATAGGTATGCTCCACCTCAACACCCTCAGCCCCCGGCGTATCATCGCCAAAAACCCATGCATAAGTAAGTGGATCTCCATCAGGGTCCGACGATTTCTCGGCACTGAAGGTAACCGGATTTCCTATTATGCCGGTATAAGGTCCACCCGCATCGGCGACCGGCGGTCGATTGGGTTCGCTAATCAGTATCGCCCGTTCAGCTATACCCGTCGCCCCGCGCGCGTCGGTGACAAATACCGTTACCACGTAATTGCCCGAACCGTTGTAGTTATGGTCGACCACGCCCCCCTCGGCGGTAGTACCATCACCGAACGACCAGGAATATGTCAAAGGAAGATCGCCTTCGGGGTCGACAGTGCCCGATGCATCGAACGTAACGACCTCACCGATTATCGCCTCGTCGGGGCCACTAATCGATGCGTTTGGAGGAAGGTTCGGGCGAGAATTGACGGTAATCCTATAATATTGCGAAGCGCTTGTGCGTCTGGAATCGTCAACCCGTACGAGTACTTCATTGTCTCCGATATGCTCGTAGCGCGGTGTCCAGGTAATCATGCCGTCGTCGGCATCGATAGTCATGCCTTCGGGTGCGCTCTCCAACACATACGTAAGCGCCAGACCTTCAGGATCGGTGGCATTTACATCATATGTATATAACTCATCTTCCTGAGCCGATGTAATCGGTGTCGAGGTAATTACCGGCGGGCGATTCCGGATTCTGCCTTGAGAGTTGACATGAACCGCATAGGACCCGCAGCCGTCCTCGTTCATTACACGATACCAATAATCTTTGTATAACTCTACATTATAGTCAATGAATGTAGAATAGGTGCTCGATGTCACACCGATTTCGGCAAAACCGACATTGGGACCTTGTTCGGAGCGGAGAATGCGGTATTCGGCACTACCGTCATGCGTCCAGGTAAGCTGGCATTTCGTGGCCTTGGGGCGAGCCTCAAGATCGACGATACAAAGCTGACTGATTGTCACGGAGGTAAAGGCGTCATTCGTAAGATTTTGCTCACCCGATTCCGGAAAAGCCACCTCGGTATTGTCGGTTACACGAAGGCCGATATCGAAAGTGCCGGGTTCATCATAGGTGACGGAAGGTGTAACACCGACGGCGTCATCGAAATCTCGTGGGCTCAGAAAATCGATCTCCCATCCCCATGCGGTGATTTCATCACCCTCCGGTTCGTCCACATCGAATGAACCGCTTCCGTCAAGCTGGATCGGCTCGCCGACAACACCGACATACGGTCCGCCCGCTACAGCGGTCGGCGGGTGGGGAGGAATGGTCACGGCCATGTTGATCGTCGCCGCATCGTATACCGACGGGTCGCGGTCGTCGCCGACGCGAAGGGTAACGGTATAGTTTCGTAATTCACCGAATGCATGCGATACAATCGGCCCCGTCGCATCGGGATTCGACCAGTCGATACCGTCGTCGGCATCAAAATCCCAGGCATACGTCGCGATCGAGCGGAAAGGATCGAGATGGTATGAGCCGCCGCCGTTGAACTGTACCGTCTGCCCCACCGCCGCGGGATTCGGGGTCCCCGTGGCGACCGCAACCGGAGGTTTCTCGAAAAGCGTCGGGGTTAGGATTACTGTCGCCCAAGCAGTATTTGTATGATAACCACTTACACTGCCCATATACCATGATCCGTCATTACGCTGGGTAGCGATAAGTTTCCTTGCCATTCCTTTAACGTCATCGTTGTACCAATCGATACCATTTGGCAGAATTTCGATTGGTTTCGGGTTGGCCAATCGCATCGCTTTGGCGAAAGAGTAAAATCCGTAGAGATAGTTACTGTTGAGAAAATTGTTCCATTTGTTCTGATCACCGGCCAAGTAATTGATCGCACGAACCCAGCGGTCATCGGCTGTAGTTTTGTCTGCAAACGCCAACTGGACCATTCCCGAGGGTGTTGTTGCGTAAGGTCCCCAGGCGGTGCCCGTGCTGCTGTATCCGAACTGCCCATTACTGTGATTGCTGTAGTTAAGCCAGCGGTTATTCTGTTCTTTCACAAATACCGGTACCGTCACCCCCCAAAGACGTTCGGCGGGAATCAGCCCGATCGCACCCCACTGAGCGACCGAATTATCTGATGAACTCGAATTCCAATTATAGCGCCAACCACCTCGTCCACTGCTATGATCACCTTGTCCCCACGAATGCTGGTCGGCCATGTCCTGAACAATCGATAAATATGAGCGGCCACTGATATTTGTACCACCCATTTGATTAATCGCATCGGGCGTTCCGCCTGCGATTATGGCATCCATGACCGCCCCCAATTGATAGGGCTCATGACCCTCATTGACCGAAATCCCGATACCATTGCCGTTGGCATCGGGATTACCATATTCCTGCATACCAATATTCACGTATTTGAGATGATCAAAGAGATAATTCATACCCCTCGCAACCGTCTCGACATAGGGATCATCAAGAGCAGAACCGTTTTCGAGGTGCCCATTAATTTCGAATGCCTGAACCGCCGAAGCCGTAGCATTAGCTTCATACGAACTGTGGTTCCAATATCCCTGGTTGTCTGCTCCGGAATAGATCCTGTTCTGTGCCTTGTGCATGTACCAGAGTGCCTCATCGATGGCGACATTAGTCTCTACCGATAAGGTTTTGTCCATTACGACAATACGGTAAACATCCATGGCCGTTTGACCGTCGGCGTCAACCACCGAAATCTCAGCATTGTAAGGGGTCCCCGGCGTACCGGTATAAATATGTTTGGCTTGGATTTCGTAGGCCTCATCAAGCGTAGACGCCGTGCCGTTTACTATTGGTGATCCGTCGCCGAAATCCCAGGTATAGTTTACGGGAAGTGCCGCCGTTGAAGCCACGGCTTTGAGGGTGATCTCTTTTCCGCTCCATGTTTCGTGCGGTATTTCGTTGCCGGCTACAATCTGCCACGGAACACAGCGTACAAGCCCGCTGGTCGTAATCTCAATCAGATGCGATGCGGAGGCGACCTGGCCCGCATAGTCGGTTACTTGCAAGACTACCGTGTAATTGCCCGGTGACTGGTAGGTATGTCCTACATTCTCACCGTAAACGACTGATGATCCGTCGCCGAAATCCCAGCTATATGAGACAATTCCGTAGTCATCGGTCGAAGCACCCGCCGAAAATCGTGTTTCAAGCCTCACGGGATATTCTTCGGGAGCGATGATATTCGCTATGGGGGGCTGCGCGGTGATTACATCGATATGCTGCGTCGCCTGAGTCTCTTGACCGCCATGATCCACAACCGTAAGAGTGATGTCGGATGGAGCGGAGAATGTGGACTCAAGATCGGAACCGGTGGCCCTGCTGATAACACTCATAGCATCAAGAGAAAACGTTGGGCTGTTTACATCCATGGCAGCTTTAAGCATTTGTTGTGAACCATGCGAGCTATTGTAAATAGTTGTCCACGATGTTGTTTCGGCAAGACGGTATTCATACAAAGCGCCGCCGCCACTCTTGAGAGTTATCCGTATATCATATCTTTCGCCCCGCGTATAGAATCCTTTTCTTCCCCTGCTTGAGCCCTCTTCGTAGATATAAAATTCTCCTCTGCGAAAATAAACGGCATACGGATATTGTTTGTAATGTCCATTGGTCTCGGAGGTGTTCTTCCAACCAAACATTCCATACTGATAATAATCGCTCGGTGTCGTAATGGTCATCCGTAGAACGGATTTTCGGCCGAAATTTTTCTTTGTGAAAGCATAGGTGGTTCCCCACGAGCCGTTGCCCGAAAACGTTAGGGCACCGTCTTGAGATACCCCTCCATGGGTCGTCCACATTAATGGATCAATAGTATTCCCCGACAAATCGTATGATTTTGTCCCGAAATCCCAAACGTATCCGTTGATTCCAAAGTCATCCGACGAAGCGGCCGCGCTGAGTGTTACCGTCTGCGTTCCTTCAACCGTCTCAGGATTGGCTTCAATGACTGCAATAGGCGGCTCATTTACGGTTACGGCTATTTGATGACTACTCTTATTTGATTGATTGGCGTTATCGTACACAGTTAATTCAACATCGTAGGTGCCGGTGTCCGTGTACTGATGCGTCACGTTCATCCCCGCAACGACGGGAGTTCCATCCCCGAAATTCCATTCATACTTCCAGATGCCATAATCATCGGTTGAATTCTCGCCTTTGAACTCAACTGTCCATTTCCGGTCTCGTGCGACTGATTCGTCAACTTGGTTGGGAGCGGCGATGACCGCGACCGGATCATCGTTGTCCGCGATGGTCACCGATGCGCTGGTTTGATCGGTTTGGCCCGCCTGGTCGTAGACGGTCAAAGTAACCGTATAGGTTCCGGTAGCGGAGTATTGATGTGTCGGTGCTATGCCGGTTTCGCTTGCCCCATCACCAAAATCCCACTCATAGCGCCAAATACCAAAATCGTCGGTAGTTGAACTCGCATCAAAGCTTACCGTCCATGTGTTACCGCTCGCAGCGGATTCGTCGACAAAAGCCGGCGCGGTAAATGCGGCAACCGGCGCGTCACCCACCGAGAAACCAACAATGCCCTGATCGGTATCGATGAAGCCGGCGTGATCGGTAACCGTTAGGGTAATGGTATGCGGTCCCGTTGAATTGTAGGTATGCGATATGGCGGCACCACCACCAGTAGCGCCGTCGCCAAAATCCCAGGCATATTCTTTGACACCGTGATCATCGGTTGACCCGGAAGCATCTAGGGCTACGGTCCATTCCCCTTGGGATGC
>WJJU01000603.1 GCA_014729595.1 Chitinivibrionales bacterium | reverse complement strand
TTGCACAACTGACCAAGGTGTTGCTTCAAATCAGACACAGCACTCTTTTGCCCTCGTTGGGCACACATAATCCGCGATTCGACGAGCGTCTCGAAAACACTCCCTTCCGCGTAATCGATCAAATGCAAGAGTGGAATACCAAATCGGCGGATCACAACGGAAGCAAAAGCCTCAGAAGAGCCGCCATAAGTTCTTTCGGCGCCGGCGGTGCAAATGCGCACCTGCTTGTGGAGGAGTTTGTACCGGAACAACGTGTTACGCAATCCAAGCAGGGCCAAGAGCACCTTTTCGTTTTGTCCGCCAAGACGAAAACCCAATTGCATGAATATGTACAAAGATTAAAGCGGTTCGCCGAAGAGCATGCACGTGCGAATCCGGCGGACATTGCTTATACCCTACAGACGGGCAGAGTGCCGATGCCTGAGCGCATAGCCTTTGCGGCCGCGGACCTTTCCCAGCTTATTCATACATGTGAAGCATTCTTGAACAGGACGGACGAGCGGCCGGTTGACGGCGTGATCGAAGGCTTGGGGGAGGGCAAAGATCGTAAACACGATATGTCTCTTCCGGAAGAGGAAGCAACACGGCGGGAATATTTTGAAGAGAAAAGCTGGTGGAAGAAGGCCCATGCGTGGGTTTCGGGCAAAAACGTTTGTTGGCGGGATCTATATGAGGGAAGAAAACCCAAGCGAGTATCTCTACCAACATATCCTTTCGAAAAACGCCGTTTCCCCCTTTTCGGGGACGCAATCCGAGAACCGATCACCGCACCCCAAGTTTTAGGCGGATCGAAAAACGCCGGACCAGCGGAGTACATCACGAATAAGATAGCGACCTTCCTGGGGCTTGCGGCAACTGATTTAAGTCCCGACAAAGCCCTCATCGAGTACGGACTTGATTCCATTAACGCAACGAAGATTAAATATGAGATTGAAAGGGAATTAGGCGTCGTAACGCCGTTAAGCCTTATAGGGCGCAGCGGAACCTTGTCCGACATGATCGACAAGTTAGTATCCCTACCCGACTACAAAGCAGTTAGAGACCGTATCGAGGAAAGCTTGTCGGGTCGAAGCAACGGCGGCGCAACGGTCGAGCCCCAAGAGGCAACCGCCGCGGAGTGCGGCGATGTGCACGCACCATTTCTTCTCACCGACGTTCAGGACGCTTTTTTCAGCGGACGTCTTCTCGGCAAAAAGAAAGATTACGTCGGCTGCCACATCTATCTCGAAATCACCGAGACGGATCTCGACGTAGCGGCGCTTCGGAACGCCTGGCTTACCTTGGTCGAATATCACGAAGCTCTTCGCACGGTGTTGATGGAGAATGGGACGCAAAGGATCTTACCCGACGTCCCCCGGATCGAATTCGACATATACGATATGCAAGACGTTTCGGAGGCGCAAGCCGATGCTCATGTTAAGAGAATCCGTGACGCGATGTCCCATAAAGTTTACGAGTCAGATGAATGGCCGCTTTTTGAAATTCGTGTCTCCCGGCTTACTCACGGCAAGAGCATAATCCATTTCAGCATCGATGAATGGGTAGTCGATGCCGCGAGCTTGTATCTGCTGCTTTCACAGTGGCGCCGTTTGTATTGTGATCGCGAATACCGGTTACCAACATTGGAATTTTCGTTTCGCCGGTATGTGCTTGCCTCGAAGGAATTTGAAGGTAGTGAACAATTCAATCGGGATTTGGAATACTGGCGCGAAAAGCTGAGGCGACTCCCGCCCAAGCCGTGCATTCCTTGGAACGAAGAGCCGGCATTGGAGGCCGGAAGCGTCCGCCATGCCAGAACGCGGTATACCCACGTAGTTCCGCAAGCCGGCAACGCTTTCCTGAACGAAAAGGCGAAGCGGCTTAATGTATCAAAGACCACATTACTGCTGACGATATTTACCGAGGCTGTCCAAGCATGGACTGAGCGGGCGGCGGATTACTCAATAATTCTGACGATATACAACCGTCTACCGGTCCATCGTCAGGTAGACATGATTGTAGGGCCGTTCATCTCTACCAACATCTTTACCGTCCATCGCCTTCCCGACTTAACGCTCGAAGAAAAAGCGGCAATCTTTCAGGATCAGTTATGGGAGAGCCTCGATCACCAAACGGTGAGCGGCATTCGAGCGTTGCGGGAGATAAAGAAACGCGGTGATGTCTCAAAGAATGCCGCCATTCCCCTTGTTTTTACCAGTTTGCTGAACAATGCCGGTCGGAATACCCAAACCGGGGAAAGTTGGTTCGACGGGATCAGCTACATGGTAACCCAGACACCGCAAGTGTACTTGGATCATCAAATCGTTGAACGCAATGGAGAAATAATCATAACGTGGGATGTTGCGGAGGATTACTTTAAGGATGCCTGCGTTCGCAAAATATTCGATACATTTCGCGAACATTTGAGCGAATTGTTAAAATCCGACGATATGTGGAAGCTCAAAGGGCTCCAACGTGATCTTCCCCAATCTCTACGGAATATCGTTATTCGCAAATCAAGTAAGGATACCATGGAACCACGACCGAACTACCACGCGCCTACTATAAGCGAATCAATCGATAGCGGCGCTCCGTTTTCATTGGCCCCGTTGCAGCAAGCCTACGTGGTCGGACGAACTTCATTTATGGAAAACGGAGAGATCAGCGGCCAGATATATCATGAATTCGAGTTTGCCGAATGCGATATCGAAAAGTTGAACGATGCATGGGATCTTCTAATCGAGAAGCACGAGATGCTAAGGGCCGTGATTTCTTCGGATGGGACACAGAGGATTCTTTCCACAACACATCCTTATCGCATTCCGGTGACCGACCTTCGCGGTTCCGGGGATGAATCGACGGCCTCATTTCTCGTAAAAACGCGGAAGGAAATGATTGAGAACGTTTTCCCTCTTGATGACTGGCCCTTCTTTGAATTGCGTATTACCCTGATTTCGGATTCGAGCGCGATTCTTCATTTCAAGATGGACATGCTTATCGCCGCCGGCAACAGCATCTATCTCGTTCTCAAGGAGCTTTTTCTTCTTTACGGAGACAAACGGTTGGATAAGGCTCCACCCACCTTTTCTTACCGTCAATACATTACCGCGATACAGCATATTAAAAGGACGGATGATTACCGGGCCGCCCGAGAATATTGGGAAAGTAAATTCGCTTCAATACCGCCGCGCCCCGAGCTACCTCAAGCGAAGGAATCGGCCGCAAACGAGCCGGTGGTTCGAGAGCAGTTCCGCAACACCTTACGGGGCTGGAGCGACATCGAACGCATGGCCGAATCCATTGAAGTATCCAGTGCATCCGTTTTGATGACTATTTTCGCCGAAGTTCTTTTGGCATGGAATAAAAACCGGCCGATGACTATCGTGGTCATAGACTGGGAAAGACCCCCGCTCCATCCTGAAATCAATGAAGTTGTCGGCGATTTTACGGTTCAGACCTGGCTACCGGTTGCAAAGGCGCGGAAAACTTTTAAGGAGAAGGTTAAAGCCGCTCATGAGATAATTGAGAACGACAAAAAGCACAAAATGGTTTCGGGGTTACGGTTTTTGCACCAAGCGTTGAGAAAGCGCAACAAAGGCAAGGATACCGTATTCCCCTATGTTTTCACAAATTTCATGCCGCACTCCGCCTTGAATCTCCCAAGCCACGTTCAGAATAGATATGGTGTTTCACAGACACCGCAGGTACTGATTGATTTCGTCTACTACGTCGAAAACTCTATCTTGGAGTACCATTGGGACACTTTAGTCGGACGATACCCGGCGGGTATGATCGAAGAAGTATTCTCGGGCTACGACCGTGTTCTCAAGCTTCTTGCCGGCGAGCCCGATGCGTGGGAAAGAACCGATTTCGATGATCTCATCGATGCACGACCGGAACATTTCGACGCTCACTCTCATTCATCAACCGATACCGAAACGATCGATTCGCGACGATATTCGAACACGGCGCCGGCCAACTCCGAGCGGCAAAAAATTCTGTTTGATTTCAACCGCACCGACATCGATTACCCCGGCCCCGATTGCCTTCACCAATTAGTCGAGAGTCAAGTTCAAAAAACGCCTTACAACAAAGCGGTCATATTCGGTGAAACGTCGCTAACCTACAAAGAATTCGATAATGCTTGCAATCGGGTGGCGCATCGGCTCATTCGGTGGAATGCGAAGAAAGGTGATATCGTCGGCGTTTGTATGGATCGATCGGTGGAAATGGTTATCGCTCTTGTTTCGACATTAAAAGCCGGTTGCGCTTATCTCCCGCTCGATCCGACGTATCCTGAAGAGCGCCTGCGCTTTATGCTTGAGGATGCGGGGGTTAAGCATCTGCTTACTCAGAAAAAATTTGTCGATGTCCCTCAATCTTTCGACGGAGAGAGGATCGTTTTGGATGACGAGCGCTCCGCTTTCAACGATGAGTCGGTCGCCAAGCCGAGAGTTTCTTCGAGCGCGGAGGACTTAGCGTATGTGATATATACATCCGGTTCAACCGGGAAACCTAAGGGGTGCTTGCTGCCCCATAGGGCTGTTCGTAACAGAATACTTTGGATGCAAGACGAATACCGACTGCTTGAAAACGATCGTGTGCTGCAAAAGACGCCATTCACGTTTGACGTATCGGTATGGGAGTTCTTCTGGCCATTGATAACGGGCGCCGGGCTGGTTGTAGCTAGGCCAAACGGTCACAAGGACAACCATTATCTCGTCGATACGATCAAGAGATTCGGCATAACCACGTGCCACTTTGTCCCATCAATGCTAAGCCACTTTCTCGAGGAGCGCGGCATTGAAGAGTGCAATTCGTTGCGCAGGGTCTTCGTTAGCGGCGAAGCGCTCAATTATGAGGTCATGAAACGATTCTTCAGCCGCTCCGGGGCAAAACTGCACAACCTCTACGGACCGACGGAGGCAGCGATCGACGTCACATACTGGGAGTGCCATGACCGCCCCGATAAGAAGACGCCGATAGGAAAGCCGATATCCAACATTAAACTCTATATACTCGACCAAGATCTGAACCCCGTGTCAATCGGTGCCCCCGGCGAGCTGTACATAAGCGGGGTGGGCCTCGCCACGGGATATCTGAACCGTCCCGATCTTACGTCGGAGCGTTTTCTGAACAACCCCTACCGCGGAGAAAAGAATGCAATCATGTATAAAACCGGGGACATCGTTCGATATTTGGATGATGGAACAATAGAGTATCTCGAAAGGATTGATTCACAAGTAAAGCTTCGCGGATTCCGTATCGAGCTGAACGAAATAGTCGAAAACCTTCTCCATCACGAGGCGGTTAAGCATGCGGCGGTAAAGGTTCAAGATACATCGACCGGCGACCCGAAGTTGGTTGCCTATGTGGTGTACCGCGACGGATCAGCCGTTCCTTCAAAAGATGTTCGTGCTTTCCTGAAAAAGATAATGCCGGAGTATATGGTGCCGAACATAATTGTGCCAATGAAAGGGCTCCCCGTGACCAATCATGGAAAGCTCGATACCCGAGCATTGCCGTGGCCGATCGATCATACACCTGCACACGGACGGCAGGAAGCACCCCGGCTCGCAACGGACCGAAATGAAACGCAAGCTTCTATCGAAAGTATTCTCAAAGATAAACTGCAACTCGAATCAATTGATCCTCGGGAAGACCTTTTCGACTTGGGCGCCACCTCGCTTACCATCGTCCGAGCGGCTCAAGAGATGCAAGCCGCATTCAATGTAGACCTATCCGTAGATGAGTTCCTGGACGATCCAACTCTTACCGGTATTGTGTCATACGTTCATTCCTTGCGCAGTGAAGTCACCGAGACGCCCGTCGAGATACCGGAGCCGGTCGAAGAGGAAGGGTGCATTCCGGATTCAAACGAAATCCAAACATCTATTGAAGCCTTATTTTGCGATAAGCTTGATCTAAAAGGCATAGAACCTCGGGAGGACCTTTTCGACATGGGCGCCACTTCGTTGACCGTGGTTCAGGTATCGCAGCAAATTCAGAAAAAGTACGAAGTCGAATTATCGGTCGACGAACTCATTGATGATCCCACACTCGAGGGGATTACGTCGTATGTACGTCGTTTGGTTCATGAACGGTGGAAGGACGGGGGGGCATTGGAGTCGGCCGCGGTGAGGGGCGACTCTACCCCGCGGTGCGCGACGAAACAGGACCCAAAGCCTGCCATGGGAAATACATCTTCGCGGGCGAGGACTCATAAAGACGCTCGAGAGACTGTCGGAGAAATCCGTTTGTACCGAGACAGGCTGCATCAAACGGAGTTTCTCAAGCGCCAAAGTAAAGGCAACTATGAAAACCAAACTATAACACTTGCGAGCCTTGGCCGCCTCTTGGAGCTATACGAGAAGAAAACAATCGACGGCAAAAAGAAATTCCTCTACCCCTCCGCCGGCGATCTTAACGCCGTTCAGGTTTACCTTTACTTAAAGAACACTTCGGTTGAAACAATGCCGGAGGGCGTATATTACTACCATCCGGAAAATCATTCTCTCCATGCCGTACGCTATAGCGATCCCCTTACGGAGAAACTTCATTTCCGCTTACTCAGTGCAAAGTGCGATGATGCACGCTTCTACCTTTTCTATATTGGGCAGGCTAACGCCGTGACGCCCGTATACGGCGGACTGAGTCTGCCGCTGATGATACTCGATGCAGGCTACATGATGCAACTGCTTTTAAACCGGCAGTCCGATTTGGGCGTTGGAATGCGACCGGTTTATGGACTCGATTTCGCCGACATCGCGGACGTTTTCATGCCGGACGAAGGTCACCGATTTATCGGATGCCTTGCGGGGGGACCGGTTTTGGAGCGTGACGGAAAAAGTACCGTTACCGACCATGTACTCACCGCGGACACCCTTGCCGAGAGAAAGAAAAGCGGAAAGCCGCATTTCTTCTGTCGGTCGTTCGCCCCCTCGATGCTTGACCCGACAATGAAGTTGGACTTTGCAAGTTTTAGTTTCCTCAATAAAGAAGAGCATGACGCATTCAAAGCAAAACGCCTGCACCTTCGCGCACTTTCGCCACACGACAAAGCAACGGACCTCCCGGCGGGGGGATATCCACGATACGAATACGAGATACGTTCATGTAGACGTGTGTATGACGATAATCCGGTGACGCTCGAAAAGCTGGGCGCCTTTCTCTCTCTCTTATCGCCTATTTCGGTCCAGGGCGCCCCCGTCCGCTTTTACCATTCACTTGCCGGTGAACCCGCTGTTCGCATTTACCTTTACGTAAAAGAAGCGGGCGTAGTGGGACTTGAATCCGGCATATACCGATATCTACCGCAATCGCACTCTTTAACACTTATAAACAGCAAGCCTTCGAGAAAATTCAAGACCTGCCATTACCCGTTCAACAGGACGCATTATCAAAAATCGAGCTTTTCACTGTATCTAATCGGCAAAGCGAGCGCTCTCGAAGGTCTTACACGAGAAGCGAGCCTACTTTACTTGTATCTACAGTGCGGACATATTGGCCAAGCACTAATGGATTATCAAGCGGACTATGACATAGGAATTTGTCCGATCGGAGGTGTGAAATTCGAGAAGATTCGCGAGGATTTGGGACTGGGCACCGATGATGCGCTTCTTCATAGCTTTGTCGGCGGGGCAAGTGAATGGAAGGAGTCCGGGAAACCACGATTGCGTCGCGAGGTAACGGAGGAACCTTCTTTTCTCCCAACCGAGAACGAACGACCGGCCGGCTATGACATTGCGATTACGGGAGTATGCGGAAGATTTCCGGGTGCGGCGGACGTGGAACAATTTTGGCGGAACATAGTTGCCGGAAAGCGTTCCGTATCCGGTATTCCGAACGAACGACGCGAACAATGGGAGGGCATTGAGCACCCGGAAGCGATGGAGGAAAACAAATGGGGCGCATTCGTTAAAGACATAGATTCATTTGATCACGATTTATTCGGCATCACCGCCTCCGAGGCCCGAGCACTGGATCCGCAAGAGCGCTTGATTCTTGAAGCATCGTGGGAATGTCTGGAAGATTCGGGCTATACCGCGGAAGAGTTACGAAAAAGCGCAAAGAGAATCGGTGTTTTCGTAGGTGTGATGTGGAATGACTACCATTCCCTTGCCGTCGAGACGTGGCGGCGCGGTGAGGGCGTGCCGGGAACGTACTTGCGTTCCTCAATTGCCAACCGAGTATCGCATGTTTTCAACTTTCGCGGACCCAGCATGGTAATCGACACCTCGTGTTCATCGTCCATGAGCGCCTTTCACTTAGCTTGTAGCAGTATTCGCTCCGGGGAGTGTCAAGCTGCGTTGGTAGGCGGCATCAATCTCGTAA
>WJJU01000602.1 GCA_014729595.1 Chitinivibrionales bacterium | reverse complement strand
TAAGCGCCGTCGCTCCGGTTGCGACGATCCGATCGAGAATACTTAAGGTGTTAAGATCCCTGGCATTGAGCAAATATACTCCGTCACCGTTCTCTTCGGCTTCAAGCTCCTCGGTGCCTCCCTCCGGTATGATTCGATAGCGGTATCGACACGGCTGAGGACAGTCTCCGTGATTTGCATGACGGCCCGCAAGGTAAGCGCCCAGCAAACAACGTCCCGATAGAGAGACACACATGGCGCCGTGAATGAATATCTCACACGGGATCCCGGCATCGCAGAGAGCGCGCGCTTGGTCGAGATTGAGTTCTCGGGGAACGACAATACGGCTTATGCCGTTGCGTAGCCAAAAGCGCGCGGCGTGAACGTTGAAAGCTCCAGTTTGGGTGCTGAGATGAAGTGGAACTTCTTTAAATACCCCACGGCACAGATCCATTACCCCGGGATCGCTCACGATCACGGCATCGGGATATGCACGACGGTCGCTTAAGTTGTCGAGAATCTTTCCGATTTGGTCGGTTTGGTGGGCAGTCGGCATTGTGTTAAGCGCCAGGTAAAGACGCTTCCCACGCTCATGAGCATGTCGCAGCGCATGCTCAAACCCCTCGATATCGAAATTGGGGGCACGGGCACGGAGATTATAGGATGAAAGACCGGCATAAACGGCATCGGCCCCATGATCGAACGCAGCCTCCATTGCCTCGAAGCTTCCGCCGGGGGCTACCAGTTCCGGCACATTCATGGATTGTTTTCCGCCGTTTGCTCCTCCTCGGCCGTCGCATCGCTTTCCGCGTCCGAGGTGTCTTCGGGGTTGTTCATAGCCAACACTTCTTCGATTGCGGCTTTGTAATCACTTTTCGACTGAAGGCCCGGGATGTATTTGACGACGGTACGATCGTTAACAAGAAAAATGGCGGGAATGGAGCTGACCTTGAAGTATGCCGCGATCTGTCGATGCACATCGACGTTTATCTTCATGACTTTCAGACGCCCGTCATACTCCTTTTCCAGATCATTGACGATCGGCGAAAGCAGGCGGCAAGGGGCACACCATGCTGCCCAAAAATCCACCAATACCGGCTTCTCCGCATTGATTATTTGGTCCGCAAGCATTTGAGAAGAGTCTTGCACGTCGGCATGAGAGGCAAAGGCAAATAGTGCCAAAAGCACCGAAGACAAAGCGAATGTTTTCATGTTATTAATCCTAATTCGACAAACACGTGATCCGTGCGGAGAAATGGATATTTAGTAATTAATGTTTTAAGTATTACGATAGACAAAGAACCCAAATTGGGCGAACCTCCCAAAAAAAGAGGAACTGCGCCGTCAATTCGTCAATACAAATGAGTAGCTTAGTGTCTATGTGTCGTGCTGAAGGCTAGAAATTGCTTAAATACACCAATTTCAACTCCCTGCTCCAGCCGACTCGAGCCCCACTGGGTTGATTTTGCCGCCGAAGTTTATTCTCCAAGAGATCCATAACATTGAATTCAATATAAAAAGCCGGCGCAAACGCCCAGCGAATACCCGCGCATAAAAAGCCTTTGAGGGGGTTGGTGTAACCGGTGTCGTCGCCGTCGGCGGCCGGATCTCGCTGGTTGAGCGCAAGATCGTACTCGACCACTACGGCCAACTCCTCGTTAGCGCCAAAGTCAAAGCCGACAACGCCGTTGGGCCATTGAATACGCGGCAAGTCCTCCACCGAGAAGTTGACAGAACCATGAAGCCCGAATTCCGCGCTTTTCATCAAAAGGTAGTTCTTGCTCAACGCCACGAAAGCGCCTTGCGACTTGAAAACATACCCTCGGTAGTGCGCTTCGGTGTTCTGATATCCCTCGATTCCGCCAAATCCCTGCCAATCAAACCCAATGGCAATGCCGGGTACATGGTACTTTTCTTCGACGATGCGATACTTGAAAAGAAGGCCCGGCCAGGGATTGCCGCGCAAAGTCCCGCGCCCAATCATGCCGTCCGCACCGTAGCCGCCGCCGAACATAAGCCGATCGGTGATGCCAACACCAAATGAGAAGGTTACCCCCGCCCCGTCGACGGCATCGTGGCGACTGGGATATACCCGTGTTTCGAATTCGTAGTGCCCCCGCGGAAGAAGCCCGGCGGTATGCCCGTTGATAAGCCGTCGGGGCTGAACCATTTCGGTTACGGCAACGGTCGTTCCGACCGTCAGCAACACCAGACCGGCGATTTTTGCAAGAAGCTGCTCACTTTGGTTCACTCAGAGCCCTTTTTCCTTTGTTTCCGTAGTTCATTCAGGCGACGGATCTCGAATTTCTTTCTGTTGTGCTCGGCGGCGGTCGTCGAAAAATCGTGTGCGCCGGTACCGTCCCACTTCGCCACAAAATATAAATCATCAGTTTCAAGCGGCGAGACGGAAGCCGCAAGAGCGCCCAACCCCGGGGAGCAAATAGGACCGGGGGGTAAACCGCGGTGGACACGGGTGTTATAGGGTGAGGGATTTTTGAGTTCCGAAACACGTAAAGGACCCGAGAATTTGCGCAGTGCATATCGGACGGTCGGGTCCGCGCCCAGTGGATAACCTTTTTTGAGACGATTGTAAAAGACGCCGGCAATATGCGCGCGTTCTTCCGCCAACGTAGCTTCTTTCTCGACAATTGAGGCCATGGTAACAATCTCCGCACGGCTGTAGCGTTCCATAATCGGCGTCGAATCCAGTGTGGAAAATTGCTGCTCAAAATGGCCATACATCCGTGCGATCACTTCGCCCGGCCCCACATCCGGCGAAAAGCGGTAAGTATCGGGGAATAAAAAACCTTCAAGCGAACTACCCTCGAAGCCCAGCCCGCGCAAAAACGCCGTGTCGGTGCACAAAGCCACGAACGTATCGGGGGAGAAAGAGAACGTGGACGCAAAAAGTTCCCCAATCTGCTCAATTATGAGACCTTCGGGGACAGTGACGGCCGTATCGACGGGTTCGGGATCTAAAAGCTCACGCGCGGCGTTAACTACGCCGGCTTTCCGCCGAAAAGCATATTTCCCGGCCTGAACCTGCTTATCGATTCCTGTGATTTTCATCCACACCAGTAAAACACGAGCGGAACGTACCACGCCCTTACGTTCAAGCTTTTCAGCTAAAAACCTGACCGACGCTCCCGGCTCGACTACAAGTTCCACTCTTTCGCCTTGGGGCCCTCCAGCCATAAAGTAATACGCGAACGCACCCAAAACAGCCAGTGAAGCTACCAACACCACCGCAACAGCGGACATTATGACACGTACTTTCATCGATCCTAAAACTCTGATAACGTAAAGGAAGGCATAGAAGATATAGCCCCCGCAAACCGCAAAAACCAAAAGCCCGGTAAACCAGGTTCTCGCAAGGATTTTCGCCGGATTCACTCTTAAAATTCCGTCTCCTGGTTGGGGCGGACGCTTCAAACAATATACCTTGGTGTTCTTCCGCCCGCAAGTCCCCGTACCCAACGAAGCCTCCCCCTGCAATTTGGACAATAGCATAGACTATTTTCCGTATTAGTGTCGGTACCTGTTCACTTACGCGCCGGGCGAACATGTGCGATGATCAAACGGAGCGGTGACCAGATCCGAAATCCGGGGGGATTCAAGGTTAGTGTTCCATCGCGGGAAAGCCGTTGCACGGCGCTCATGCATCAGAAAAACGTCAGATTGGAAACATCGAGGACACGCACGCGTCCCGAAAAAAAGCACACGAAATAGAAGAGGGGTGCGAGGAAGGGAATCGGGCAGTCGCTCCGTATTCGCAAAGGTACGGAGAGGAAAGTCCGGGCACCGGGGACAGGATACCTCGTGTTAAACGGGGGCCCCCCAATTACGGGGGAACGGATAGTGCCACAGAGAACAGACCGCCCCGTGCCGTATTACGGGACGGAGTGAGTAGTGAAAAGGTGGGGTAAGAGCCCACCGCGTTCATGGTAACATGCACGGGCTCGGCAAACCCTATCCGGTGCAAGACCGAGCAGAAGGAGCCTCCCGGACAAAGCGACGGGAGGAGGCAGTCCCGGCCTTATTCCTTCGGGTGGGTCGCTCAACGCCCTTCCTGCGCAAACGGGAGGGCCAGATAAATGACTGCCTCTCTCTGGGCTACGGCCGAGAGACGAACAGAACCCGGCTTACAGATTCCTTCCTCCACTCCTTTTTCGACCTATGCGCACGAATAGCGACATAATGCCGTAACGAGTGGCATTTCGCATATCGGTGCGCGGCGTCGGAAGGTGTACGGAAGAGTCTCCATGATCATAAACCGGCTTGGGAATTCGATACGCATGGGACAGATCCCCAAAAGCCGGGCGGGCGGCATGCCCGTGCAAAATCGAACAGCATTGATCCAACGTCCTAAAAGATTCATTACGGTGCTCATTCCACTGCTCTTCACCGTCGCCGTGCTTGCCGAATCGAGTCACAATCCCTCCACCGGCTTTGCCGCCTCCGGCGCGCCGGATAAAGACTCCGCCCGTATTCGTTCCATCGTCTTGCACGGTAACCGCCATACCGATAGTGATATCATTTTTCATTTAGTCAAAATCGAATCGGGTGACGTATATGACTCATCCACGGTTGCGGAGGCTCAACGACGGCTGAGGGACATTAATCTCTTTGCTAAAGCCCATATTTTTCCCACATTCAAGCCCGAAGGTGTTGACCTGCATGTAATCCTGGTTGAGTCGCCCAGACTGGTACTCAGCAGTATTGGCGCGGAGTTTGTATTGGGTCGTTACGGATTGGAGCGGTACGAAGACGATGTGTGGCTTCGCGCGGGCTTCGGACTACAGGATCGCAATTTCCGCGGCCGGTTGGAACGTCTCCATCTGAGGCTTGGTTTTTTTCGGGATCGCTACGTGAAGATCACGTGGTCAAAAGCATTCATCGGCACCCCCTATTTTCTTGCATTGGGCGCGGGAATGTCTCGGCGCCCGGACCTCCACGTCCCGATGAATCGTTTTTCGGCATATCAGACTTCGACGTTGGGACGGCGACTTGGTCGCAGGTCGAAAGTCTATGTGACGTTTATCCCGCACTACGGCAGCAGAACGCCGACCGATGTGAAAGCGGAAGAGATTCTTACGCTCCGCGATTCTCTGCTATTCCGTATGGTGAATGAAAACGAAGAAACCTTTAAAGAGCTTCAATTTCTGATAGGCTGGTCAACCTCTTTCGGCCAAGCCGGCCAATACGATCCGTCGCAAGGTATAGGCTTGGGCGTTACGACCCGGACTAACGCACTCATGCCGCGCGACGGGACCCACAGTTATTTCCAACTTGACACGGACAGTCGTTTTTTTCACCGCGGCTTTACCGACGGCACTAAATTTGCATATCGTGTATCGACGGCCATGCGACTCGATACGGCCGGGCTGTATGACGGTCTCTATGCGGGTGGTCAAGGGGGGCCGCGCGGATGGGGCGATGGGACACTGGGAGTCGGTGCGGCATACCCGGCAAATAATCGCGTGCTTTTCGCCGCCGAATATCGCTTCCCGCTGCTCAGGACATCAAGCATTCCACTTGACCAATTCGCCCGCTTTCATGAAGGACTCCGCGGGTTCCACTATCGGTTTGACGGTGCTATTTTTGTTGATGCCGCTTATCTTTGGCATCGGCTTGAAGAGCCGATGCACGGTGACGGGGAATATGGATTCGGCCTCGGCGTGGGACTTCGAGTCATGGCTCCCACCCTTAAGCGAAGCGGCTGTCTTGACTTTGGATGGAGCATCGGTCCCGGTCCACGATGGAAAAGGATAAAGGAAGAAGCGAACAATGAGGCGGCACGGGCACGAAGATATGCAGAGCAAACGGATAGTGGACATCAAAAATTCTCCAACAAAATTTGGGCTTCCTATTTGGCCGCAAGCCCCTACCTTCCTTCGCTCCATTTGTATCTTGACCTCCCATTTTAGCTACCTCTTCGGGCATTTTCTTCCGCCATAACCGATATTTGTAAGCCGAGATCGAGCTTTGTACCACCCCGAAATTGCAAAATCGTTCAGATCCGAGAGGGTTCGATATATAAAAGGAGGATTGCGCCTCATGGATGCAGCACTGCGGCCTTTTGAAGAGAAAATGCGGGCGGCGCAAATGCCCGAGCCGGCGGTTCAGACGTTTCGGCACTATTATGCACTGCTTGCGCAAGGAACGACGGGCATTATTCGCGAAAAAGATATTGAGCCGCTTACCGACGACGACCTGACTACGTACGAACATGCCGCGGCGTTCAAAGACGCCGGTATCGAGGCTATGGACGAGGTGGTCGCCGTCAAGCTCAACGGTGGGCTAGGTACCAGCATGGGTCTTGACGGCCCCAAGTGTATGCTCGAGGCGCGCGGAGGAATGACTTTTCTGGATACGACCATTCGCCAAATGCAGTCGGGGCACACCCTCTCGGGCCGCGCAATCCCGCTGGTGCTGATGAACAGCTTCAACACCGAGGCCCAGTCATTGGCGCTTCTTGAAAAGTATGAAGATCCCTCATGCGGCCTTCCTCACTCTTTTCTCCAGCATCGTTTTCCCAAAGTACTCCGTGATGGCCTTGGTCCCGCAACATGGCCGGCAAATCCCACCCTGGAATGGAACCCGCCCGGCCATGGCGATCTCTATGCGGCAATGTACACCTCGGACATACTCGCAAGGCTTCAGAAAGCGGGTAAGCGCTACGCCTTCGTTTCCAACATAGATAATCTGGCGGCGGTCCTAGATCCGGTTTTGCTCGGTTACTTTGTGTCCCGACGGCTTCCGTTTATGATGGAAGTTGTTCGTAGAACGCCAATGCACCGCAAAGGCGGCCATTTGGCCCGTCTGCGAGCCGGCGGAAGACTTGTGCTACGCGAGATCGCTCAGGCCGCCGCGGAAGACCTCGATTCGTTTCAGGACGTTGTTCGCCACCGCTGGTTCAACACTAACAATCTATGGGTTGACCTTGAGCGACTTGCGACTATGATGGAAGAAGCCAAAGGTGTGGTCAAACTACCACTGATACGCAACCACAAGCATCTCGATCCTCGTGATTCATCTTCGCCGGAAGTCTACCAGATCGAGACGGCTATGGGAGCGGCGGTATCACTTTTCGATGGCGCCGAAGCAATTGCGGTTCCCAACGAGCGCTACGCGCCGGTTAAAAAAAGTGTCGATTTACTCGTGCTCCGGTCCGATCGATTTCAGATGTCGGACGACTTTGTCCTCTCCCCCGCCCCCGCAACGACCGATACTATTTCGGTTCGACTCGATGAACGATATTACGGCAAATACGATGATCTCGAAGCCCGTTTTCCCTCTGGTCCGCCGTCTTTAAAGAACTGCGAAGAGTTTGTTGTCGAGGGCGATGTTGTGTTCGGCAAGAAGACACGGGTAGAAGGCCGGGCGACGGTCCACAATACTCAGACGGTTCGGGCCGCAATCGATGACGGGATGGTTTTGACGGGGAAGGTAACCCTTTGAGAAGCTTTATAAAACCTTGTTCCCGCCTGCGCAATGCGGGACTCAAATGCTACGCACGTACTTTTTGCTCCGGGGCTGGTGACCGTTGATAAATTGGATAAGCGGCCGTCGATTGTCTCCCGCCAAAAAGCGGGTTGCGGTGGAACGTCCGATGGTAGGCCGGCTAATACCAATTTATGCCCGAAGCAATGAGACGGTTTAACCCGAATTGATTATCCGTGGATTTCAGCTATGACCGAATTTAAGCCGAAGTATGATTTTACCATGTGGTTCGCTTATGCCGTACCCGCCTTAATCGCCTGGCGGTATGCGGAGCGCGACATTGCCGTCGGAGATATAACTTCAGCCGTGGTTGCCGCGGCCGGTATTGTTACCGGCTTGGTGTATGTTCTCTCGCACCTGCCGCGCACTATCGAATTTTCGGATATTGGACTGCGCACTACGATGGTGGTGGGCATACGGCGCACGTATGCGGCAACCGAATTACGCGGGGTGACCGGCACGCACATCCGGTTTGGCAACACGCAATTGTGGTACGTTAATATGCGCAATGCGGCCGAACTTTTGGAGCACGTGATCGCGCTGCCGGTCCCGGCGATCGTGCGGGAGGAGGCCGAATCTCACAAAAAGGCCGCTTCCACCTTAAGCCGTTTCACCGTGGCCCTGCCGTCCTCACGAGGTCCCGCGGTCGTCCTTTGCTTGGCACCTCTCTTCATGGTACAGCTCTTTGATTTCTCGGCAATGTGGTTTTTCGCGGCCACCTTGGTCTATTATGCCGCGATCGATCCCCTTTTTGCCGCGCTCTTCTGGTTTGCCCATCTCCGCAAACCGATTCCAAAGCGTAACACAAAAAAGCGCACATGATGGGGCACGGAAGCGCTCACGCCGGGCTGGAAGCGCGCCCGTTTTCCGTCACGCTCATCGGTCACTTCGCGCAATCTCAGTGGGCCGGTGGCGTGACCGGCCGGGATTACGAAGGACGCCACGGCGGTACACCATGCTCCGAAGGGGTATGCCAAGTGTCGCCTTTATAGCCGCTTGCGGATTTTGGCACCCCACGTAGTGGTAAAAGAGTTGATTTCAACTTTGCATACAAGCCTGGCCGACTCCGGCATTTCGTATAATACTCGCGCCTGATCGCTAACCCATTGCGGGGGGTTCCTGACCGTAAGGTCGGCTATCATAAAATCGGCGGTGCGAGTGCCCGAGCTGCTTAAACCTCCTTTCTTCTTTTTCTTGCCTTCGCGAATGCGCTCATATACGTCGAGAGGTATTTTTCCGGTCATAGTCACTTCCATAAGGTAGTCATCCGGATTTCCCGTCAAGCGATACGCCTTTCCCTCGGCGGCGATAAGGTTCCCTTTTACGCGCCTGTCGACAAAGCGCATGATTGCTTCGCGGACTTCCGGCTTGTACTCTTTGACCTTTTTAATTTTGAGTATTCGGTGACCGCCGTCAACGACCCCCCGGATAGGAGTACCGCCCTTTCGACGGTTTAAGACAAAGCCGATTTGGCCGGACGTTTCATCTGATTGCCGCTTGTCACCGGTTATCCCGACCGCCTTGTATCCGGATTCCGCCCCTTCGGCGACCTGCGCACCCTCACCAAAATATGTAAGCTTAACCTCTTCCAAATCTTCGAAAGGAAAAGCGGTGAAATCGTTTGCGGTGATCGAATCGCCTTTCATCGCGTTTGCAAGCTCCTTCATGAGTGCATTGTCTATTCCATACCCCACCCTTCCGTAAACTCTTTCGTCATCTACGGACAGAGCGAATGAAAGGTTCAAGTCGGTGAGCGTATTTCCTTGGATCGTTACATTGGCGGAATCACCGATATTCACTGAATCATACGCTTTCTTTTTTACTTTAACGCCATTGATTGCCAACCGCGTGAAGTCGACCACGCGGAAAATGGTCGAACCGGAATCGACCCGTGCACCTTGTATGACGGTGCTGTCCATATTATTCGAACCGATATAGGCGATCCCGTCTATGGGCGCCGTAACCGTCGAGCGCGCGCCGTTCGCCGATCGAATCTCCGCCAGTCTTGCGCCTTTCGTGACGACCCGACCGTTATCCACTTGGACGTTCTCGAGCACTCCCGGGCCGGGGCTGATCACCTTTTCTACCAAAGGCTCCAGCTTCGGGGTTCCTTCCCCCTCGACAAAGATCGGATTCGGCCATGCCCACACATACACCGTTATACCGGCTAATACGGCGAAAAAGGCATAGCCGGCAAAAATGACATACGAGATATACTTGGCTTTAAACCTGCGGAGCAACCGACTTTTTGGTCTCCACAAAAGGGAATCGAATTCTTTGCTGGGGTTTTCGAGCCGCTTCGCAAGTTCCTTGCGTTCCTGTTTTGTGTCCGCCATAATGAAGATTCCTTTTCTTCCGTATAGGTAAACCGATTTCAGTTCGCCGCGCTATTATGCGGCCTGGTGCTTCTGGATATACAAATTGACCAGATTTGCATAGACACCGTTTTTATCGAGCAATTCCTGGTGCTTACCCGTTTCTACAATGTTGCCGGCCTGAAAAACAAGAATACGGTCCGCGCCGGTGATTGTCGATAATCTATGAGTGATCATGACCGTGGTTTTGCCCTTGCGCACTCGGTGAATCACCTCCATCACTTCCTCCTCGGTATCGAGATCGAGTGACGAAGTAGGCTCGTCGAGGAAAAGCAACTCGCTCTTTCGTAATAGAGCCCGCACTACACCCAGACGCTGTTTTTCTCCCACCGACACCTTTGCACCTTCATCCAGATACGAATCGAGTCCCTCGGGCAGCTTCTCGAACCAGTTCTTGAGTCGGCATCGCTCAAGTGCATGGATCATTTCTTCGTCGGTGGCGTGCAAATCGCCCAGCAATAGAT
>WJJU01000601.1 GCA_014729595.1 Chitinivibrionales bacterium | reverse complement strand
GCACGGGGTCACTTCTGACGGCGCCTCCCAGTTTCGGCGCGGGCGGCTTCGATATCCTTGGCGCCGGGATTGGCCGGGTTCGTCGCTCTCTGGGCGGCTGAGGTTCCGGGTGCCGCCCCGGTGAGGGTAAAAAAGTATTCGTTGTGCGCACTTATGGTACTTTGGTTTATTGCGCCAAAGTGGAATTCAGTCGACACGCCCGGCGCAAGCCGCTATATTCATGCCCACCATCTCAATGGCCGTCACTCTTTTAGGAGCGATGAAGAAGATACAGAACCTCTCCCTTTTTAGTGAGAGGAATGACGTGATCACGATAAAAGGTAAGTACTTCTTCGGGGTCGATAATTTTCCGAACGGCGCGATCGGCCTCCGCTTGAAGATAAGCGACTTTGTGACTGATTCGTTCGAGGATTTGTTCTTCGACCTCTTTGCGGGTGAGAAGCGCCGTAAGAGCTTCGGTGTCTCGTCGCTCTATGAGATTTCGGTAGTGTTGGGGGGCGCTTTGATATTTCGCTTCGGCGACATAAAGTGCCCCGTAATGTATGCGGCGTGATATCGCTTGGAGTGCGTGGATGTCGTGCTCAACACTGGAACCGTACTGCCCGTCGTCACCGAGGCCGCAGATCCGTGGAACCAATTCAATGTATCGCTTACGTATCTCGGCGGTTAGGCTTACCTTGTTGAAATCGTTAATATTCAGGCAGGTTGGAGGAAGAGTGACTTTGCGTCTAGGGTCGGGCAGATCTACATTGAACGGACGCTCTTCCGGTACACAATACCTGCCGAACAGCGCATCCATCTCTTCGGTGTATCGAAGTCTCAGGTCGAAAAGACTTTCACCTTCGCTCTCCTCCATACCGCTTTGGCCGGGAGCGTAAACCGAGCTATTGATCAGAAATTGTGCACGATCGATCAATTTTAAGATGATGGTTTCTTCAAGCCCTTCAAGGCTCGCCGTGATTACCGCCAAGTCCGGCGTGCACATACTCGTCGTTCCTCCACCGATCTACTGAGTTGCACTTCGAAATTCCCCGACCGCATGGTGCAAAGCCTGAAGCATGTCGCTTTCAGGTTGACCGTGATGTGCTTCGATGATTTTAACCAATGCGCTTCCGACTATTGCTCCGTCCGCACCGGCCTCTTTTACCCGTCGCACATGATCCGGGGTGGAAAGGCCGAAACCAACACAGAGACGTTTATCGCCAAGCCCACGAAGTCGACTGAGCGTGTCGTGAACCGAGCCGCTGAAATCGGTTTGGACACCGGTTGTTCCCAAACGACTTACTACGTACACAAACCCACTGCTGTGCTCGCAGATGTATTCGGCTCTGTCGGTTGGAGTAAGTTCGGAAACGATGAATACGCTTTTTAGGCTGTTTTTTTGAAGTGCCGCTAAAAAATCCCCGGATTCCTCGGGCGGCATATCGGCCACGAGAATGCTGTCGACCCCTGCGTCGGCCGCCCGTGCACAGAACGTTTCATAGCCGAGATGATGTACCGTGTTGGCGTATAAAAGGAGACCGAATGGGATATCCGTGATCCGGCGAAGATTGCTCAACATCGCAAAGAAACTATCGGGTGTAATGCCGGCCTCTAAAGCACGTTGAGCGGCTCGCTGATTCACGGGGCCGTCCGCCATAGGGTCGGAGAACGGATAACCTATCTCGAGAATGTCGGCGCCGGCATCTATATAGGTTCGAAAGATTTTTTCGCTCAACCGCATGTACGGATCCCCGGCAACCGCGAAAGGTATAAAGGCGATGCGATTATCGCGGGCGGTGCTCGCGAAGCTTTGCTCGTAGCGATTCATAGTTCCATCCCCAAATACTCGGCAACGTGAAAGATATCTTTGTCGCCCCGGCCGGAAAGGCAAACCAGCAGAACATCGCTCTCGCTGAGCCGCGGAGCGTTGTCGAGAACGTAAGCGAGCGCATGTGAGGACTCCAATGCCGGGATAATGCCCTCAATTTCGCTGAGTTTCCGAAACGCCTTTACCGCCTCGGTATCGGTAGCATGCGTATAGACGGCACGTTCGGTTTGGTTTAGCCAGGCGTGCTCGGGACCGACACCGCTGTAATCCAACCCGGCCGAAACCGAATGGGTGTTGGCAATTTGACCGTAGGCGTCTTGTAGAATGTATGAGTAATATCCCTGCAAAATGCCTTTGCGTGATCGATCGCTCGGTGTTAAACGCACCGCGTGCTCATCGGTGTCGAGCCCCCGGCCGCCGGCTTCAACCCCGACAAGCTTTACCGAGGAATCCTTGATGAAAGGAGTGAATATGCCGATGGCGTTGGACCCCCCACCAACACACGCAACGACTTCGGAGGGAAGCCCGGTCGTTTCTTTGCGGATCTGCCGACGAGCCTCCTTGCCGATAACCGATTGGAAATCACGAACAATAGTGGGGAAGGGGTGAGGGCCTAATGCGGAGCCTATTACGTAATGGGTTGTTCCGACACTTTGAGTCCAGTCGCGCAGGGTTTCATTAACAGCATCCTTAAGCGTTCGACTGCCGCTTTCTACCGAGACGACTTCGGCGCCCAACAGGCGCATGCGAAAAACATTTGGTCGTTGTCGTGCCATATCGACCGCACCCATATACACCCGGCACTCCATGCCGAATAGTGCGGCGGCCGTTGCGGTCGCAACGCCATGCTGACCGGCTCCGGTTTCGGCGATTACGCGCTTTTTACCCATGTATTTTGCGAGCAACACCTGTCCAAGGGAATTGGTAATCTTGTGGGCGCCGGTGTGGTTGAGATCTTCCCTTTTAAGGTATATTTGAGCCCCGCCCAGATGTTTGGTAAGCTGCTTGGCGAAATAGAGCGGAGTCGGGCGCCCATTGTAGGTGCGCAGAAGCCGGTCATAGTCCTCTTTGAACTCCCGACTCTTCCGAATCTCGCGGTACGCGCACTCCAGCTCGTTTAAGGCGGGCATGAGCGTCTCGGGGGCATAGCGACCACCGAAAGGACCAAAATATCCGGAGCGAGACGCCTTCGCATTGTTCCCGTGATTTTTCATAGTCTTCTTGCCGGCACTCATTGGAGTTTTTCCGTAATTAGATTGATGTGGAGTTTCCGTTTCACGGCGATTGTGGACGGTTTTTTTTTGGCGCTAAGCCGCCACTCCGGCTACTCTAATTGATGAATCTTACCAACCGGTCGGGTCGGAACCGGCGGTGCCCGGCGTCGTCGTTTTCGAACGACCAAAGCACACACACTGCTCGTCCCAACATCGCGGTCTCACTCAGGGGCCCAAAATATCGGGAATCAAAACCCGAACACCACTGATCGGCAAGCATAAAATAGAATCGGTGGCCGACCTTGTAGCGGGATACGGCTCCGTCATCATCAAAAATGGTAAGCTTGAGACTGACCGCCTCCGCACCCTCATACGACTTTAGGTACTCTTCCAATCGATTCCAAAAAAACCATCGTGAACGCAAGCCGTCGGGGATAGAATCGAACCGACCTTTGTAGAGTACGAAATCGGTTATAATATAGTCGTTGGCCGACTTTCCGTCCACCTCCAATGATGCCTGCAGTCGCACATCTTTCGACGGGCGCTCTTGCCGCATCATGCCGAAAACGAACACGGCGTCGCGGTTCGATAATGTGTCGAGGTCATAGATGTCACCTTTTTCGGGAAGCCGGAACGGCGCCGTCCAGTCACGCGGCGAATACGCCGGCGGGAGGCGCTCGCAATTGGCCGCGGTTTCGCTTAAGCCCAACCGCGGAACACCGTTACGATGAAACATACCCTGTCGTACCGAAACTACATCACCGGGGCGTCCCACTATCCGAAGGCATCCGATCGCATCATCGGCGTTGGGATGTTCGAAAACCACGGGATGATAACCCCGGGGATCGAAAATAGTGCTTAGCGGTCCGCGATAGGCGCCTTTAAACACCATAATACGATCGCCCGATACGAGTGACGGCTTCATCTGGTCGGTTACCACGGGGAAGGTGTCAATACACCCGTACTTGATTAGTCCGCCCAAAGCGAGCACAAAAACAAGCGCTCGGAGGCCACGATAGATCGCGATGCGGGAATCGGTCGGAGCAGAGGATCTCTTGGTGCTCTGAGCCATGGAGCCTACTCCCTACTCAAAACCGCAAGAAACGCTTCCTGCGGAATCTCCACATTCCCAACCTGCTTCATACGCTTTTTGCCGGCCTTCTGCTTCTCCAAAAGTTTCCTTTTGCGTGAAATATCTCCTCCGTAGCACTTGGAGGTAACATCTTTGCGGTAAGGGCGTACACTCGTTCGAGCGATTACCCTGGTACCGATCGCCGCCTGAATTGCAATCGCGAACATTTGACGCGGGATCAGTTCTTTGAGCTTCTGCGTAATCATTTGCCCGTAAGAGTAAGCTTGGTCTCGGTGAACAATTGCGGAAAAGGCGTCGACGGGGTCGCCGTTGATCATTATATCGAGGCGAACCAGATCTTCTCCCTCGTAGCCGTCGAATTCGTAATCCATCGAGGCGTAGCCGCGCGAACAACTCTTGAGCTTGTCGAAAAAGTCGACGATAAGCTCTGCGAGTGGAATGCGGTAGTGAAGGCAAACGCGGGTCGTTTCAAGGTATTCCATGGTGCCCAGTTTGCCACGCTTTTCTTCGCACAGCTTCATAATCGCTCCCACAAAATCGGTGGGGGTAATGATCTGGACTTTCGACATCGGCTCATGAGTCTCGGCGATTTCCGAAGCGGAGGGCAGCGAGGCGGGACTGTCGATGAACAGCTCTTCCCCCGTTTTGAGGTGCACCTTGTACTTCACGTTGGGAATGGTGGTGATTATGTCCACACCGAATTCCCTAAAAAGACGCTCCTGAACCACTTCCATGTGAAGAAGTCCTAAAAAGCCGGCGCGGAAACCGAATCCAAGCGCCGACGAACTCTCGGGTTGGTAGGTGACGGCGGCATCATTGAGGCAAAGCTTCTCCAATGCGGTACGAAGATCCTCGTAATCGCCCTTATCGACGGGGTAGAGGCCGCTAAACACCATCGGTTTTACCTCGCGATAGCCGGCGATCGGCTTTTCGGCGCCGTTAAGCCTTGTGGTGATTGTATCGCCGATTTTGATGTCCGATAGGGTTTTTACATTGGCTATCACGTAGCCGACTTCACCGCCGCACAACTGATCTTGCGGTACGCGCCCGAGCCGAAAATGACCGATTTCTTGAACCTCGTATTCGTGTTCGTTCGCCATGAAACGGATAATGTCGTTGCGTCGAAGGCGACCGTCGATAACGCGAACGTACGCAACCGCCCCACGATAGGAATCGAAGACGGAATCGAAGGTAAGGGCGCGAAGCGGCTGGTCGGGATTTGTTTTCGGTGAGGGAACCACGTGTACAATCTGCTCCAGAACTTCCGATACCCCCTCGCCCGTTTTGGCACTGACTCGCATGATTTCTTCCTGTTCTACACCAAGTAGCTCTCCAAGTTGTCGTCCCACTTCATCGGGGCGTGCCGAAGGAAGATCGATTTTGTTCATGACCGGAATGATGGCCAAATCATTTTCCAAAGCGAGGTAAATATTGGTAAGCGTCTGAGCTTCGATCCCCTGGCTTGCATCGACCACCACAAGCGCTCCCTCGCACGCGGCGAGAGAGCGGGAGACCTCATACGAAAAATCCACGTGCCCGGGAGTATCGATAAGATTGAGTTGGTAATCTTTGCCGTCCGATGCACGGTAGGACATCCGTACCGGATGTGACTTGATGGTGATGCCCCGCTCGCGCTCCAAATCCATATTATCGAGCATCTGCTCTTGCATCTTTAATTTTTCGACGGTTTTTGTAAGCTCAAGGAATCGGTCCGCGAGCGTAGATTTCCCATGATCTATATGGGCTATTATCGAGAAATTCCGTATATGTGTTGCTTTATTCATAGTACTTACACACTGCCCGAATCAGGTTTCACCACGGACAATAGCCCCCAAAACGGGAGCATGAAGAAGAAAACTATTTGTTATTAAGGAGTTCCGTAATATATATGGTGGTCTCTGATCAATATTTTGGCCCAACCGGCGGCGCTCAGCAGGACGCAAAGCTAAAAATACACCATGCGGATGAGGGGGAGCATAGAGAATTGGGAAACACTATTCGTGCCCGCGAATAGCGGTCGATTATGAATGGCGGGGGCCCATGCAAGGGTCGGCAAGAGGCGGCGACGAGCAGCATGCCGACCGCACCGCCTCTTGACGGTTTTATTTCTAACTGTCGCTGTCGGAAAAACCCACAAAGGTAATGGTTCCGAGTTCAACAGTCGCACCGGGAGTGATAGCGATTTCCGTCGCATCCTCCGTGGGGCCAACGGCCTGACCGGTCGCATCCTCGTTATAGTATACGAGCGGTTCATCGGCGCTGTCCCACTCACCGTTGTTGTTGACGTCGTGATAAATTGCCACGACCCACGTGGTGGCGGTGGAAACGTTGCTGATGGTGATAGTGGTATCGGCCGAAGCCAACACGACTTCAATGGTCGGAGCGGACGGTTGGCTCTCCTTGACTTCCACAATCAATGGGTTGTCTTCGCCGACCGAGTCGGTGAAATTAACCGTAAGACTGATCGATCCGGTATCCGCTCCATTACCCGGCAGGGCTCCCACGTCTTCACCAAATGCGATAGTTCCGATGTCGATCGTATCCCCAGCATCGACCGTTATCGTGGTCGGATCGCTTGTGGGACCAACCGCTTGACCGGTCGAATCCTTGTTGTAGAACACCAGCGGTTCGTCGACGTCGTCCCATTGGCCGTCTCCGTCTTCGTCATGGAATACGGCTACAACCCACCCGGTATCGGCGGGAAGGTCGCTGATGGTGATGGTCGTATCGGCCGCGGGTACTTCGACACTGCGGGTCGGCCCGGCTTCCTGGTCTTCCTTGACCTCGACTATAAGCGGATTCTCCTCCGCCACGGTTCCGTCGAAATCGACGGAGAGCATAATAGCGCCTGAGTCCGCGCCGTCTCCACCGTTACCGTTACCGTTTGCGGTGGGCAGGGTAAGGCCTTCGTCATCGTCACTGCATCCCGCAAAGCCTATCAACAGAGATGCAAACAGATACGGTGCTGCGAACAGCCATCGAGACATAGTAACCTCCTCGGTTAGGGTTATGGGGACGGCTGTGGTAAAATCATCAGAATCGAGACCGCAACGGTCATGCCATGTCTTCCAGCCGAAGGGGTAAGGTGGGGTATGTAAAGGCTATGTTGGCGTCCCGTTATGGACGCAAACCATGAATGTATACAATATTTACCAAAGCGCAAAAGAGGTTGTCGGCAATGCGAAGATCAAGCGCCGCTTTCACAACGAGCCGCTACGCCGGCCAAACCCGACGACCTGACCTTTTCGTTGCGCCTTCTCATCATATCTCCGCGGATGTGTCTCGTCTTCCGCCTTTCGGGTCCACCTTCAGGCCTTCACGATCGGCCTCCTC
>WJJU01000600.1 GCA_014729595.1 Chitinivibrionales bacterium | reverse complement strand
TTTGATTCGCGCAATTATGCGAAAGCGCGAGGAATACTTAAAGAACAGCTCAACAAGTACCCCGAAGGTGATTATGCCGACCGGGCGCATTATTGGGTCGGTGAAACATACCTCGTGCGCGACCAGTTACCCGAGGCAATCGCCTCCTTTAATCGCGTGAGCCGTTTTACCCGCAGTACCAAGCTTGACGATGCACGGTTTAAGGTCGCTCTCGCCTATCTGAAAATGGGCAAAAACGACCATGCGCGGGAGGAGTTTCGGAAGGTCATAAGCCATTATCCCGAAAGCGACTATGCCGCCCGTGCCCGCAAGTATCTTACGGAACTCGGCGAATAGCCGCGGGTCCTCCCGCCATCCGTTACCGTCAAAAACATATTTTTTGGATGATGGTCAATTTTGCTCGATGAGTACATTGTGGCGCAGGTGCCGCTTGTGCTTCCGAGCCAACACCCCCGACGAGAGTTGAGCCTTCATGCATAAATCCAATTCTTTCGGTAAGAAACTAACCCTGGTCGCGACCGCCCTGATGGTGGTTTCGACGGTAATGCCCGGTGAAGCCGCGCGGCGGAGAAAACGGTTCGATTGTGAGAAGGAATTCGCCAAAGCAAAAGAGAAATATGAGGAAGAGCGGTATGGTGACGTCAAAACGATTCTGGCGGACGTGAAGCTTCATTGCGGAGGGCATGCCATAATGGACTCCGTTTTATACTTTACGGCCAAGTCGCTGCTGGCTCAGGGAAACTCATTCGAGGCCCGAACCGAATTTGAGCGACTGATCCAGGATTTCCCGGAATCGCCTTTCGCGGAAGAAGCACGGTTCAGGATCGGTCACTGCAGCTACATTGAATCGCGCATTTATGAACGTGACCAAACCGAGACGCGCCAAGCAATCCGTCGACTGCGCGGTTTTCTTGAGGCCCGTCCTGACAGTCCGTTCGCCGACAGCGCACGCATCTACCTTCAAGAGAGCCGGGAGAAACTGGCTAAGAAGGATTTCATGGCCGCGCGTTTTTACGAGAAAATCGAAAAAAATGAATCCGCGATAGTCTATTACAAAGTGTTCCTGGAAGAGCATCCCACGTCAAAATTTGTACCTGAAGCTAAGCTTTCGCTGGCCAAGGCGCTCGTGAAGGTGAGCAGGCCCGAAGAAGCCCGCGACTTACTTGTTGATTTGCTGGAAAGTGGTCCTCCCCAAGAGATCGCCGCAAGGGCTCAGCAGCTCAAAGAAAGCCTGGAGGCTACTGATTCCCCGCCGCAAGGAAGTGCTTCAAGTGCGAACGAAAAGCTCGTTCGCTGAGATATACCGGCCTACCAAGAGCCGGCAGAGGCGAATGCGTGAACAATCAACCATCCCGTATCGGAATCCTCGGCGGAAGCTTTGATCCGGTTCACTACGGCCATCTTGCCGTCGCTCGATTGGCTTATGAATATCTGATGCTGGACCGTATCCTTCTAATTCCCGCCGCGGTGCCGCCCCACAAACGGGCAATGGTCGGCGCGAGCGCGGAACGGCGACTGACCATGCTTTGTAGCGCCACGGACGAGGATCCGGCATTCCTTGTTTCGGATATGGAGATACGCCGCAGTGGAATTTCCTATACGGTTGATACGCTTCAGGCACTTCGAGAAGAATTCCCGCATACTGAATTTTGCTACCTGATTGGATCCGATAACCTTCGTGAAATTGCATCGTGGCGACATTTTCGCTCGATCCTCGACATGGTGACTCTTTGCGTAGCTCACAGACCCGGCTATTCCATGAGTCCTCCCGCCGACATTGCGGGCGCGCGAATGTGCGGCATCCCTTCACCCGAATGGGGGGTCAGCTCAACCATGATCCGTCAGCGACTGGCTCAAGGGTATTCATGTCGGTATCTTGTGCCCGAGAGTGTAAGAGAGTACATCGCCTGCAACAACCTCTACGGAGCCGGCGGTATGGAAGGTGGTTACGACGGTGAGCGACAGCGATGATAAAAAAGGGCCAAAGCGGCCCTTTTTGGGCGTATTGTTCGATTGTTGTCACGTCTACGGTCGCATTTATCGGAACAAGAACCGGACCGCCTATGAGGGCTTGTGCCCCCGGTGCGGAAAAAGGGTGTCGGTAAAGATCGGTAAGGGAGGAACGGATAACCGGTTTTTCGTAGCGCACTAGGCTACGGCTTCCTCCGCCCTCACTCCCCATTCACAATCATAGCCCTCAGCACCCCGTCGCCATACGATTCCACCGTACTAAACGCCTGATCGATTTGGTTGAGGTTGAAGTGGTGAGTGGCTAGTCCGCTGATATCAACCGTGCCTCGGCCGACCAAATCAATACAGGGTGCAAGGGCGTGATTGGAGCGTCTTACGTTTTGAACCAGCAACTCCCGTTTTCGCATGCCGTGAGGATCGATCGAGAGCATATCTACCTCGGGGATGCCGATAATCAGTACCCGCCCCCCTATGCGAGCCGACGCCGCCGCGTTGTTAAAGCTTTCCTGCTCGCCGGCGGCCTCAAAACTGATATCCGTTCCCCGACCGTGTGTGTGGTCCATCAGATATTCAAGGGGGGCGGAAGACTCAATGTTAACGGCATGATCGACGGCGTAGGTGCGGGAAGCAAAATCGAGGCGATATTGGAGCCTGTCGAACATGAAAATTTCGCCGGCGCCGGCGGCTCGGGCTACGGCGGCGGTGACCAAACCAATCGGGCCGGTTCCCCAAACGGCGACGGTGTTGCCGGGCTTCATTTCGCTAAGGCACACGGCATGATAGCCAACCCCCAACGGCTCCATCATCGCGCCTTCATCGTAGCTCATGTTTTCGGGAAGCGGCACGAGTTGCTCTTCTCGCACCAAGAGGGCGTCGGCGAATGCACCGGGCATACCGGGGCTCGCGAGGAATTTCACTTCAGGACATCTATTGTGGTACCCGGCCAAGCAGTGTTCACAGGTCCGGCATGACTGGCCGGGTTCAACCGCAACACGTACACCTTCCCTCAAACGGTTTACGGTACCCGTCCTTTCGACAACACCGGCGCATTCATGCCCCAACGGCTGGGGATAGACGGCTCTTTGCGTACCGATACGTCCTTGCTTATAGTAGTGAACATCCGATCCGCAAACACCAACCGATTTCACCGACACCACAACTTCGCCGGATTTCGGATCGGGCGTGGGCTCCTCGAC
>WJJU01000599.1 GCA_014729595.1 Chitinivibrionales bacterium | reverse complement strand
TTTTTGGATTGAGCGCCCCTTTGATGGCCTACCGAGACATCAGAATCATGCCTATCGGTAATTCGATTACCGGATCTTTCGACGACATGACCAGTTATCGCTACCATGTATGGCAGGATCTTATGGCCGCCGGCTATGAGGGAGACGTCGATTTTGTCGGGATACTGTGCGGCGTGGATGATGCCAACAGTGTTGGGGACTGCGGTAATCCCGCTTATGACAGCACCGTCTGGGACTGGAATCATGAGGGATGGCATGATCACCGAACTTATCACCTTGCCTATGTCGATGCACCGCGTGCGGTCTATTTCAACATTCCCGACATCGTGATGCTCATGCAAGGAACAAACGACATCTGGGAAGGATTGACCGCGGATTCCACAAAAAACAACCTGGAAATAACGCTCGACGTTTTTCGCGACAGTAACCCGCGGGTGGTAATCCTGCTCTCCAAACTGATTCCCATGACGGCGAAACCAAGCTCGGACTCAGCCGTCCGGGAGTTCAATGCAATGATCGATCAGTTGGCGGCCGAACAGGATCGCCCCGAATCGCGTATACTGGTAGTGGATCATTACACCGACTATGATACGAACTGGCTTCGCTCCGACGAGATCCATCCCACCAGCGAAGGCGAAATTCATATAGCCGAAAGATTTTCGGGGGTGCTCCTGCCGTTTCTCGAAAGTGTCGACAGCACCGCCGCACGACTCACCGTACCCTCGGACGGTGCTATGTATTCGCTCGGATCGACTGTCGATATCGAAGTTCACGCCTGGTCCACCTTCGCGGTGAACGAGGTGGAAATTCAGGTCGACGGCGACAGCATCGGGCTTGCCGCCGCGCAGTCCGATACCACCTTTGCCTTCTCCTGGACACCACCGGCAAACGGCGTCTATGAACTACGTGCGATTATGCGTGATGATTTAGGGCAAGCGGACACGACCGAAACGGTCGCACTGGCTACCGTGTCCTCATCGGTGCCCGACACGCTTTCGATCGCGGACATTCAGGGATCTGCTCATACTTCACCGTATGAGGGCGAATTGGTTTACACCGACGGTATCGTTACCGTGTTCACAGCCGACAGCAGCCATTTTTGGATTCAGGGGAAACAGGGCTCCGGCCGTCCCGCACGCTCCGAAGGTATTCGCGTAAGCACCTCGCCGTTTGCCGGTACTCTACCGGCGGTAGGTGATTCAATAAACATAATCGCACTAGTCCAAGAGGATGGCTACGAATCGCATCTCACCGTAACACAGCTCTGCTTTGTTCAGAGTATCGGTATTCATTCCGGCGGCCACGCTTTACCGCAAGCATTGCCGACTCCCAGTATGCCGCATACCGCCGAGGCGATGGCGTCGTTGCCCGACTTGTATGAAAAGCGGGAAGGTATGCGGCAGGCATTTTTTCCGGCTACGGTGGTTGCGCCTACGAACCCCAATGGTTCTTTCGCCATTATTATCGACGGCAATGGGGTCAGCGGCGGCTATTCCTCAACCTCGGTAACCATCGTCGAGCCCGACGCTTCCGATTCGGTGGATTATCAGCCCGAGTGTATCGTGGTTGACGATTGGACGTTGTCTTCGCGCCCCGAGGTGCGCTCCGGTGACACCGTCACCGATCTTGTTGGAGTCATCGACTATGCGAACGGTGTCTATCGGGTGCTTCCGCAAGAAAGCTCGTTTGCCTATGCTTCCGCGGGCGACGTACCCGTCGGCCCGGTCAGCGAGCGGCACGGCATACTTGGAAGCCTTTCGATGGCGACGCTGGATCTCGAGACGGCGTTTGACACTCTGGACGATCCGAAAGACGATTGCGTAATGAGTCCCGCCGATTATGCAACATTTCTTGCCAAGGTCCGCACTGCCGTAATCGAAGAGCTGAACGAACCGCTCCTGCTCTGCGTCCAAGGCATAGAGAACACTCAGGTTCTCGCGGACATCGCCAATCAGGTGAATTCCGCACGTGGGACGGGCTATGCGGCTTTGTCTTACGAATCGAGTGATCCGCGTGGGCTGGAATGCGGTTTTTTATACGATTCTTCTCTTGTCACGCTCATGAATTCAAAGCTGCTCGACGGCCCGGCGGTTGATTCCGCTTTCGGTTCCGCCTCGGACAAACCCGGTAGTGAACCGCTTGCGGGCCGTTTCAAATACCAAGGACAGCCGTTTTTGGTCGTTTCGGTCGAATTTGTCGACGAAAGCACCGACGGTCCCCTTATGGGCGCTCAATGGCCTTTCCCAAGGCCTTCCGAAAAACTCCGCGCAAAGCAAGCGCACGTTGTGCGCGATTTTCTCGATGACATGTTTGCCGGCACTCCCGAGCGATTTGTGGTTGTTGCCGGACAATTCCACGACTATCACTTCGGTGAGTCGGGCGAAGAGTCGGACCACCCGGTGGCCATCATTGAAGGCGATGCCGGAGCGGGCGAAGTGGTGATGGAAAACATGTCCAAGCATCTGCGGGCATCGTCTCGATTTACCGGCATGAGCCACGGTCGTGCCGGAATGACGAGTCACATCCTGCTCAGTCCCAGCGCTCATTACCGAGCAGTGGGGACCGATGCCTTACACTTCAACAGTCAATTCGAAGAGTCATTGGCGAGCGATTCGACCACCGCCGTCCGAAGTTCGTCGCATGACGCGGTCGAAGTACGCTTCTAATGGATTTCGGTACGGCCCCCGGCCGGTTCGCATTGCTTCGGTTTCACTTGTATGAGGCGAAGGGTGTGCGGAAGGGCCGGGCTTGTGGATACCATAACAATAACGCCCTTACCGGCATACCGCCGGCAAGGGCGTCCTCAAGTAGAAGGACCATTGTTTAACGGCCCTACTCATAATTTTATATAATGGTATGCCGAACCGGCAAGTCTATCTTACAAACTACCGCACAACAATTGGCTGCGCGGCGCCATAGGGAGGGGGAACAATGCGAGGTTTCATAGCACTCCTCATTGCGATCACGGCAATTAATTTGCACTGTGGACTAAATGGTTCCGAGTCCATACCAACCGCCCGAACCATGGCTCCAATTGTGGTGGGTATGTGGGTTAGTACCACGGCGGCGGAACCGGCTTCGTGCCGACGTGATACATCCGACGACCAAGACGGAACCCATTACTGGAATATTGCCGAAAGCACCGCCGTGCTGTGTTTCAGGCGAAACGAGGATAGGACGGTATGCGGAGCTACTTACGATACGTGGATGCGTGACGGCGACACCCTACGGTTTACCCACTATCGGGAAACGGAGACCGGCGAACAGGATGCTCCGTTCGTCGCTGCTTACCATTTTCGCAAAACCTTACATGGTTTCGACGTAAAAATTGACGAGCAATGGATTTCATTCGTACCGGAAAACCCCTATTGAGGCTGACCCTCGAAAGGGCCGAAGCTTGCTGGTTCTTCGTGTGCCTATCTTGGTATGGGTGGTTCATACCACACTAAGCGCCGCTTTCAAAATGAGCCGCCACTCAGACCGACCGTGTCGACTTGTCTGTTTCGTTGCGCCTCGCTTCGTCCCACAAAGCGGAATGGAGAAGGGGCAAGGGGATGAGGCGGAACAGCGAGCCACGAAGTGGCGATTTTCTCCTTCTGAAAGCGGCTTTAACGTAACAAGCCCAATTGTCGCGAAATCAGCATTTTATACCACTAGTTACCCACCCTTGCGTTATCGAGTCCTATTACTAACAAAATTCTATTCATTTCCAAACAAAATCCTCATAAACCAATACGATATTTTGCATCGCTGTCATTGATAGTCTTGAGTCGTTCACTTGTATAATCGCTTACGGCCCGATCTTTCTCGGGGTTGATACTATACGAAAAGGGGACATAGAGAATCATTCATGCCTAAAGATTTGCATCAGTTTTTGCGCCTTTTGCTTCCGATTTTTATATGCATTGTCGTCTCCGTGGACGCTCGTGATTCGCGGATGGGTACGATAGGCGGCGTGGTTATGAGCGCGGAGGACGGACGGCCCATTTTAGCAGCTATGGTGACGGTGGAGGAACGGTCACTGTTTAGCCGTCGCACACATGCTCTATTTACCGACACGCGTGGGATTTATGCCGCCACCATTCCCGTCGGCTCATACACTGTATTTATACATGCGACCGGCTACAGAGGTTTTAATACGAAAATCGACGTGACGCCGGATACGACCATACATCTCGATGCACGCCTGAAAAAAACAGGCGGCGTTGTTTTCTCACGCAGCGATACCTGTTCGAAACCCGCGGTGGTTATCGGCAGCATAGTAGATGCGCATACCGGCGTCGGCATCGAAGCGGCAAACGTTATCATTACCGAAGAAGACATGTCGGTGCGCAGCGGTAAAGACGGTGTATTCGGATTCATGCCCACTACCGAGGGACCGTGGACCGTGAATGTGCGGCATAAAAGCTATCGCGACACGACCGGTATTACCCTTAGACCCGTCGACGGACGCCCCGCATCTTTAAAAATCGCTCTCATACTCACCAAAAAGGCGATCAATACGTTAGGTAGCATTGCGGGCGATGTGTACCATCGCGGCGCGCCCGTTTCCGGCGCACGGGTTACCCTGGCGGGGACCGCGCATGGCGCCGTAAGTTCGGACGGCGGCCGGTTTACCGTTTCCGGCGTTCCCGGCGGCATTTTCGACGTGGTAATCGGCAAGCATGGATACGCAACCCGTGTAATTGATCGGGTATCGGTCGAACCCGGCGATACGACTTTTCTAAAAACCGACCTCGACTCCACGGCGGCCGTCCCGCGCGCTTCCGCAACCGGCGCGGTCGCCGGCTTGATACTGGATTCAACCGATACGCCACTTTCGGAAGTCGCGGTGTTTACCGATGACGGTGCCGTCGGGACCAAAACCGACGATGCCGGTCGCTTTGCTTTGAGAGGTTTAACGGAGGGCCTCCATACAATAAAAGCGGTTGCCGAAGGCTACGACACTGCCGTCTCGGAAGAGATCATGGTTCTCCCCCATGAGGAGACATTTATAACGCTCCGCCCGTCGAAAACGGGGCGATCGACCGTTTCCGCGCAAGACGCCACTCTCGGCGACTCCGCCGTCGGCGCCACCCTGAGCGGTTTGGTTGTTGATAGGGGCCGGGGGAGCGGGATTGCCGGTGCATCGGTCACCATACCAAAGCTCGACTTGTCCGTTGTGACGGATATGAACGGCCGGTTCGCCTTTACCGGCGTACCGCCGGCCCTCTACCGTGTTGTCGCGGCTCATCCTTCGTTCGATACCGCAAGCCTTGATTCGGTTCCGCTGGTGCAAGGGAAACGCACACAAAGGGATTTTGCGTTGAAAGCGGCGTCATCGGTAGAAATGACCCGCATGACCGTCCATGCCGAAGCACTAAAAAACACCTCGGCGTCTCTTCTTGACCTTCGTAGAGAGGCGATGACCATCAGCACGGCCATCGGGGCCGATGAGATGTCCAAAGCCGGTGCGGGTGATGCGGCCGAAGCGATGAAGTATGTGCCGGGGGTTACGATACTGGAGGGCAAATATGTCATCATTCGCGGATTCGGCCCACGCTACGTCAATGCTCTTATCGACGGCCTGCGGCTCCCGCCTCTCGATCCTGACAAAAACGCGGTTCCTCTTGACCTGTTCCCTACGGGATTGATCGACAATATCACCACCACCAAAAGCGGGGCGCCGGACATGTGGGCCAATTTTTCCGGTGGTCGGGTTGATATCGCGACCGCCGCGCCGCCGGAATCCTTTACCTTCACAATAGGCGCTTCGACGGGCGCGAACACGGCAAGCACCATCGAGCGCCCCTTTGTTGGATTATCGCGTAGACAC
>WJJU01000056.1 GCA_014729595.1 Chitinivibrionales bacterium | reverse complement strand
TCGATATACTCTACCAAAACGATATTTCACTCTATGCGGCGCATCTACCACTCGATGCGCACCCGGAATCGGGAAACAACGCTCAACTGCTAAACCTTTTGGGAGCCAAACCGACCGGAACGTTCTGCGAATACAACGGAAAATCCATAAGTTTTATCGGAGAATTCGACAAGCCGACGACGGTCGAAAAAATAGGTCAATTGCTCGATACCACACTGAACACCCGTTGCCGAATTCTACCTTTTGGGCCGACCACCGTCCGCACCGTCGCCCTGGTCGGCGGCGGCGGCTCTTTACGTGATTTCAACACGGCACTCGATATGGGTGTTGACCTCTATCTGACCGGTGACGCCACCGAGATATATCACAATGCCCGTGACGGGGGCATGCATGTCATTTTCGCGGGCCATCATGCCACCGAGACCGTCGGGGTTAAAGCGTTGGCCGGCGTAATCGGTAATAAATTCGGGATAAAAACTGAATTCGTGGACATTAAGACCGGATTGTAGGGGGTAACGGACATGGAGTGTCTTCGCCCTCCTCAAGTTCTTCGCGGGATTCTATGAATCGAAACACTCTTTCGAGTCCGGTGTCCCGGAAAAGCTCCCGGTTGGGGCCGGGAGGAACGAAAAATACCAGTTCCTTCCCATTTGCACGGTAAATTTTCTCGCATCCGATCAGCATGCCCAACCAGTTGCTGTCGATAAACAGCATTCCGCTTAGATCGAGAACAACTCGCTTGGCGGATCGCTTGGCGATGCTTTCAAGCTTACTCGATAGAACTAAAACGTCACTGCTCGAGGATCGACCCTCGGCACGAAGCACGGGCGTTTGACGCCACGCGGTTAATTCGATATGTACACCCATAGTGTTGCCTCGGTAAGAATAGGGTTCACCCCCCTCAGTGCATAAAAATCCGGTCGACACGCCGGAGGCCTTGGAGCCGCTTTCAAAATGAGCCGCAACTCGGGCCAACCGCGACTTCTTGTCCGTTTCGTTGCGCCTCCTCACCATATCGCCGAGAATATGCCTGGTCCTCCCCGGTTTGCGGGATCACGTTCAGGCCTTCTCGCTCGGTCTTCCCAGACATAGCACATTCTGAGAGCGGCACTTATCTATCATTAGCATAGTGCGCAACAAACGTCAAGATTGTTTTCGTTTGCGTGGTTTGGGGGATATAATGAGTCGGTCGGATTCAAGAGTATGGCATGCATACCGTTGCGCCGGTTGGGCCGCGCACTCCCATTCCAAGCATTAAATCGAGTGAAGGTCGGGTGGCGGGGCTATTGTATGGCGAAAGTATCGGGGGAACGCATCGTAACGAAAAAGACTTCTTGTCTCCACAAAAGAAACCGGAAACGGAGTGAAGGTTGGGATTACTATACGAATTGCGGGCGATCAAATCGACTGAATGCCACATTTGATCGCCCGCGTTCATTTGTTCCTAATCACCGCCGAATTATTTGTCCAAAACACCCGACCCGGTTCTATGCCTTTATCTCGATCTTTCTGGGTTTTAGCTCTTCCCGTTTGGGAACGGTAATTTCGAGAAGGCCGTTTTCCAGTTTGGCGGCTATTTTGTCTTTGTCGTAATCGTCCGACAATTGAAACGCCCGGTAGTAGTCGCCGACATGGTACTGCCGCAGAGCGGGCTTTTGCGGTTCGGCATGGCTGTTTTTCCCACGGATCACGAGCGAATCGGTTTCATCGACCTGTATAGTCACGTCTCCTTTGTTTACACCCGGCATGTCCACCGTAAAAACGACCTCGTCTTCGGAAGCATAGATATCCACATCGGGACGATACGCCGCACCGCTATGGTTCATCTGCTCCGCGGCCGTCGAGGCGACTTCCTGCTTCCGCCTTTGTTCCAGTTCGGTAGCCATAGTATTTACCTCCTTCTCTTCTCAAGCCTCAATGGCGATGGTTTTTGGTTTAGCTTCTTCGGCTTTCGGCATGGTAATGGTAAGGACGCCGTTGGAGAAGGAAGCGGCGATGGCTTCTTGTTTCACCTTCGTTGGGATTCGCAACGTTTTCTCGAACGAGCCGACCGCGCGTTCCTGACGAACGGGGGCCATATTTCGCACTTTTTCGTTCCGCTCGCGCTTGCCCGCAATTGTCAAAGTACCGTCGGAAAACGTGATGTTCACCCTGTCCTTGGTCATACCCGGCAGCTCGGCGGTCACCGTCAAATTTTCCGCGTCGTCGTAGACATTTACCAACGGGTAGTTTGTTCCGCCGTTCGAGGCGCCTCCATTCGCGAAAAGCCTGTTCATTTCGGAACGAAGTCGTTCCAAGTCTCTCCACATGTCAACATCCCACAACATTGTAATCACCTCCCGCTTTTGAGTGTAAATTTACTTCACTTCTATTTCGATCGGACTCCGCTCATTCTCGGCCTTGGGCAACGTGACCGTCAACACGCCGTTATGATACTTCGCCTTCGCCCTTTCCCAATCGACGCCATGATCAATGGCGACATCGCGGGAAAAACGGCCATAACCGCATTCGCAATAGCGCCTGTTCTTCTTTCTCTCCTCCCGCTCCTCTTTCTTCTCTCCGCGTATCCGCAATACGCCGTCATGCCAACTCAAGTCCAGATCTTTCTGATTCATCCCCGGCACTTCCGCCCGAACCGTCACCGCCTTCTTATCCTCCTCTATGTCGATGGAGGGCGCACGGAACGGAAAATCGGCGAACATATCGGGGACGAAATCGGTCAGAGAACCGTTCCACATGCGACCGAACCAGTCATCCAACGACGCCGGCGCCGCATTTCGCCTCGCATGTCTCCAAGGAATCAAGCTCTTCATACGACACCTCCTTTCTTTGTACGATCAGCTCGCGCCATCTCCTCTCTTTGTTCTCGTCCAGCCATTTTCGCAAAGTCCGTGCCAATGCCGCATGGGTGCGCCCCCCCCTC
>WJJU01000598.1 GCA_014729595.1 Chitinivibrionales bacterium | reverse complement strand
TAGACTGGGACGCAATCGACACCGGTATGGCCAAAGTTATATCCGTTAATGTCAAAGAGGTTTTTATGCAATGATGGACCTTACTCACATCCGCGGATGACCGCCCCGCCTTCATTGCCGCGGTCGGCATCTTCATCCCTACGTACCTTCAACAGGCGTGGGCTGGTGATGGCGGAAACAAATGCCTCAAACTGGTCGGCCTTTATGCGAAATCCGTGATTTCTTTGGGGATATTCCGCGGATGTAACCTCCGCAACAAAACGGTTGGCGGCCCGAATCGTTCTTTCGTAAAATTCATCGTACCGCCTCACGAAACGAAAGGGCATATTGAACCAACCGAGGACATCCGGCGCAACGAGCACCTGCCCGTCGGTGAATTTCCCCGAGCCGATCCCGATAGTAGGAACGCTGAGACGTTCGGTAACCGCCTTGGCCACATCTTCCGGGACACATTCGAGCACGATTCCGCATGCTCCGGCTTGCTCAAGAGCGACGGCGTCTTCGTACACCTGGATCGCCTCACCCGAAAGTGCCCCTACAACCGCCCGTTTTGCCCCGCGGGCAATCTGTGGCTGAAACCCGAGGTGTCCCATGACCGGTATGCCTTCCCGGGCGATCGCCGAGACTATCTCGGCGATGTCCTTTCCGCCCTCGAGCTTGACAATATCCGCGCCCTTGTCCCGCATCACGCGGGAGTTTCGCACGCCTATTTCGCGGTCGGTATAGGTCATGTAGGGTAAATCCACCATCAAAGCCTTACGTGTGACACCTTTGCGAACCGCCTTGAGGTGATGAACCATGTCGTCGAGCGTAACCTCGAGTTCCGAGCGATAACCAAGAATGTTGGTTCCCACCGAATCGCCCACGAAAACAATATCCAGATCACTGGCATCCAGCGCCCGCGCAGTCGGAAAATCGTAACAGGTAAGCATGGTGATCTTGTGATCGGGATTTTTTCTGAGAATTTTGCGAATATCCACTATTTGTCCTCCTTTTGCGCCATTGAAGGTCTTCGAGACGTGCCGGCCATGCGATGCGGCTCCGCACTATTCGCGCGCTCACAGTCGGCGAACGGATCTTTTGGAATAAAAATAGACCCTGCGTTTGGAAGAAGTCCCGTATACGCCGGCCAAGTTCACGTTTGGTGATACACGTTTAGAAGTAGCGGTGAACCACCGTCGCGGGACAGCCGATCAGTGAAGGCTCGCCACTGCATTCTCGGGTCTTGGTTAGCGGATGGGTTCAAGTCGCGGAGGATAAGCGGAAAACGGCCTGCTTTCCTCGACTGGTAGAGACTGCTTGAAGAGTACTACCGATGCGGAACCACGGCAACCGGCACGGGACGGTCTTCTATTCGTGCCCACCGGGGCGTGTAACCCCAAATGATGATTATCTTTGTCAAGCAGAAGGACCATGTGGTCCGACAAAAGCAGCGGCGGTTAAACCGCCGCCATCCACTTCGGAATCGGTAGCGGTACGACAGGCGCTTGACTATCTGTACGGCGCGGGACATCGACGCCTTGCATTCGTTGTAACCGATGCAACAAGTTGGATACTCAATCGTGCCCGATTGATGCGGACGCTGGCGGCCACTCACTTCCCCGCCAGAGAAGTCGTCACCCTCCCCGTATTCGTGAAAGCGAAATCGAGACTTGACCTACTAAGATCCTACGTAGAACGAAACGTTTCGGTACTTCTAATGCCCAACATGCGTATTACCGAACGCTGTTATCCGGCCCTACGCTACTACCGAAAACAATTACGGGCGGAGAATGTATCGATAATGACTTTCGATCCCGTGGGGGGACGCGATCCCATAACGAGTGTCGATTTCGGCTTCGGGCCGCTGGGGTACTTCGCGTTTCACGCGATAGTGCAAGATATTCCGGTCCCGATATCAAGGCGAAAGGATATTGTCGCGGTTCCCGGCATCATGGACAGAGGTTCGGTCATACCGGTCAACTGACGATATCCCCCGAGCCATATATCGCCATTCCCGACAGCCTCGCCGGTACGGCCCGCTTATCCCAACGACAACATATCACGAACGGAAGCAAAAGGTGTCGCATACTACCCACCGGCAAATCATTCATGTTTCCATAGAATGCTTACAACCGCCTGTGCATCGAGCAATGAATTTTCGGCCCATGCGTAGGTACAATAGCCCATGCCCCGGTCTCCCCAGGAATCTCCCCACGAATTCTTGATAATTAAATACCCTCCACCTTCGACTCGCGGATCATCCTGATAACCGATTGCGGTTACCGCATGCCCACACACACCGCTTCCACACCCGTCAATTTTAAACACCCACGAGACAACGCCGTTTTTGTATGTTGCGACGGTAAAATCAGCGTTGGCGTTTACGGCGAGAATCACCGGATACCCCCTGTAGAGTGCTTGCTTGATGCGACCCAGGGATGCATACAGTTGATGCACCTCGACGATACGAGTACCGTCCGCTCCCTTGGTCCTCGGCTCCGGCTGCTTTGCATCTTCGCCTCCTCCCTGCGCCTCGGTTGCGGAGCAGGTGTATCCCGGATAGACCCTATGATACGCAGTACAGTCATACGCATAGGGATTATACGGCCATGTTGGTTCACGAGGGATCGTTACCGGCTCGTCGCTAAAGGCGGCAAATACTTCGGTAGGAATCAGGCCCGCGTAATCCCAGCTATGCGTAAGTTTCTTACTGATAAAATAAGTGAACTGTTCCGACAGATCTTCGGAATCGCGCTCTCTCTTTAGAAGTATTTCTACGGCGCCGTTGAGTGCGAAAGCGAAGCACGTCCCTCGTTCACCCTGGTTTCGTACCGTGGGGACAATTGACTCAAGAGATCCAACCATTGCACCCCCGCCGATTCCCAGTGAGTCGGGATTGGTTTCATCACAGTCTTCTACTCCTTCCGGACATTCGTTTCGAGGGATATCCGTAAGCCTTACCCAGCTACCATCATCCAATTGAATCCGCCCGTTTCGGGTAAGGAGAGCCGTCAGAGCCCTACCTCTATTCTGGTTGTTTACCACGGTTTCGGTAATAGGTCCCTGGGTGTATTCCCACGATGAATCAGTGGTATTCCGGTAGCCGGGAACGTTGTACGAGGTTGCTCCTTCATATTCGGCGGGACCCGAGGGTCCCTCGTCGCCGCATCCCCACAGCAGCACGATTACATAGCTCATGGCCGCGGCCGTTAGAATTTTTTTGCACAAGTCACCGGCCGCCCGCGCCTTTTTTGACATGGGCGTCGGCGGTCTTACGCTGTTGCGGTATGGCGCCATTTCCCTCTCCTTTTTACCAATTATTCCGTTTCTTGACCGGTCGTAAGCGACAGTTCAAAAGTACGGGTGATTCCACTTGGTCTTCTTGTGGTACTCGCCGTAGCGGTATTGTCTCCGGTAAATACAATTTCTATCTCGCGAAGGGGGCGATCGAACGAGACGGTTCCACTTAACGGGAAGGGATTCAAAGGGATCAGGGAAACAACGACATCGTTTACGGATGAACCGGTAAACGAGGTTCCCTCGAAGCTTCCGTCAAAAACACCGTTGAGTGTGACCAGAGTTTGCTCGTCCGTGTTCTCAAGGACACCGGTCATCTCAAAGCGGTAATCGAAATTATGGGCGTATCGCCCCTCTACGGTACGGATATGGATATATCGAGCAACGTCGGCGAGGGCGGCGGAACGAAGAGATTGGCCGGAAGCGTCGTACAGCTTTACCGTATCATAGCGAGTACGCGTGCCCCGATCAACATCCGCGACCACGGTGCGGAGCCATGCCTCGGCGGTGCTGTCGTAATGCCATTGGTCCACAACAATATCCACGGTGGTCGTTTCCGAGACGGCCGTCAGAACTTTGGCCAAACCCTCATCTTGATCCTGGATTTCGACGAGTGCACTACCCATCGTATATACCTCATGGGCGACGGTCCCCGCACTGCCGTCCTTTGTATTCTCCTGCTCCTCTTGTGGTGAATTGACACACCCTTGGAAACTCACCGCACCGAGAACCGCACACACTAAAAGTTCCCTTTTCATAACACCCTCCTTATTGGTTTTTAAATGTAGTATAGTCTTCTTCCGCCTGCGATTATAATATAACACCCTCTTAGCCAATAATGATGTAAATTTTTATATGTTATTACAGTAATTCAACCCTATCTAATTATATATCAATAAGTTATTAGATATATGCACAGTAGGCAGGTAAAATAATTATATATTTTATATTACAATTACTTACTCTATTGTACCACATCATAGGCGGCGAACCCTTCTAAAAGCGGACACAAAGCCGATTGTGGCAGAGTATTCTCCGCCGCTTTCTTGCCGGGCGTTGTTGCACCGGTTCAATACGGCGGCGGATTAGAGGGGTTAGCACCGTACCCGGCGATCAACCGACTGATACTGTGGGAGCTTACGAAACGAATTCGGCACGGATACCGAAATGTATCCCCGTAAAACCGGTGATGGAAGGCAAACATTTGGGGCATATGTTAGTGGAGACCGCGAGCATTGGCAAATATGCCAAAAGCGGCCCCGGAATATGGCAGTTTTTTTCCGCACGTACGGGCTTTTGGTCGAATTCAGCTCCAAAGTTAGCCCCCGGCATGGTCAAAAAAGGATTGCCTCGACCAATGTCACTTTTTTTTGTTGCGGCGCTTGGATCTATTCAAATTGCATGTGAGTTCCACGGGTCGGCCGGGCGGTGTCATAATCGAGAAACGCCGGAGCATGGCCGTCGGGCGGTGCCGGGCGGAAGGCACCGAGCCAGGGGGTACGGTTGGTGGTTCGCCACCGCCTTTGTTCCCAACCCGATCCACGGAATGGATCGCGGTGTTCTTCCATCCAAGCTAAAAGTTCATCGTGAAGCTCGGCTCTTACGCGGTTGTGAGCGCCGTTACCTAGTAAGTTATGCAGTTGGTTGGGATCATCGATACGTTGATACAGTTCGTCTTCGGTTAGAAGGTTGAGGGCGAGGGTGTAATCGTCTCGTATTATTGCACGCATCGGCATAAAGCCACCGTAAGCATCCATGCTAATCTCAAAACGGTTAAATTCCACCACCACGGACCGCGCTTGGTCGGCGCGCCGGGCCATGAGGTCGCACAAACTTTCGCCGTCCATCGCCGGGGGGACTTCGACACCCGCCCATGACAACATGGTAGGCAGCAAGTCCGCATGAGAGACATTTGTTTGTGAACGCCACCCCGCCGGCACATTCGGCCCTTTCATTATAAGAGGGATACGAGTGATTGCATCGTAGATAACCGGGCCTTTGCTCGAAAGCCGGTGGGCCCAGTGCATGTCGCCGTGATCCGACGTGTATATAATGTAGGTGTTGTCGGGACACATTCGATCAACCGCATCAATCAACCGCCCAATCTGTTCATCGACAAACGCATTGCACCCCAGATACCAAGGCGCGAGAACCTTTTCACGTACTTCGCCATAGCAGCCGAATTTGCTTTTCGCCCATTCGATCTGATGCGAGGGCTTGCCCTCGAGTGTATCGTGTGCGGCAGGCCCGTTTTCGTACGGAATGTGCTCAAAACGCTCCATGTATTCGGGAGGACAGATGTATGGATGGTGGGGCTCATCGTGACTCACCACCAGGCAGAAAGGACTCGATTCCTCTTTTGCTTCGGACAAGAATCGCATAGCGCGCTCGGTATTGCGATATGCCCACGTGTCTTCGGCCGTAATTCCCAGTTTCCGCATACCTTCAATTCCCCAAACTTGCCTGAAATCCTTGCGGCGCTCAGGATCGAATTCTTCGTAAAACCTCCTGCCGTCATACCAGTACCTCTCATCCCACCCCTCGGGGCATCGTCCATCCCCAAAATAGTCGTGCCCGTCGAGATGCCATTTCCCGACGTATGCCGTATGATAACCGGCATCCGAAAATATTTGGCCCATAGAGCGTACGTTTTGGGCAAAAGCGAGACTGTTGGCCCAGGGGCCGGATTTGCTGCTGTAGATCCCGGAGAATATGGCTGCACGAGCCGGTGTGCACAAAGGACAGGTGGTGAAAGCGTGCTCGAATAGCGTGCCCTGCGAAGCAAGGCGATCGAGGTTTGTGGTCTGAAGATAACCATGTCCGTAGGCGCCGACATGGTCGGATCCTTGGGTGTCGGTCATGATAAATACAAAGTTCGGTCTTTCCGCCATAAATCCGCCACCTCGGTTCAGGTTGTTTATTTTCAACGGGCAATAATAGAAAGATACTCAATCGTCAGTACTTCGAGTCTCTCATCCATTTTTTCGCACTTCGTAAGCCGGCATATTTTATAATATCTTCGGTAGGTTGCGCCCCCGGGGTTGATATAAAAAGGACTCACAAGACATAGAGCCGGCCGCAAGGCGCAAAGAGTGGTGGATGCCCCTCGGGGGGCGGACCTTCCGAAGCCCGATGTCCCTTTTTTAATAGTATTTAAGGTATCAAAGGCTTCCTTCCGACCCTTAGCGTTAAATCATCAATATACGCGGCTCGGGCTTGGACGCAAAAGAAAAATTTAGTCGTCGGGTTTTCTAGTAGTATTTTGAATGCATGGCGCTGGGGCTTAGGCCGACATGAAACCGCCGAAACGAGGGTAACCAAAGGGGCCGATTGTGCATGGAAGGCTACGTAGGGTATGGCGATTGTGGGCCACGGCACTCATTTGTGCGTCTATCGTGGTGATTATGCATAATTCTTGCTCGAATTCACCCCTCAATCCGGGGGATTACGAAAGCCGGAACGCTGATTCGATCCCAACGGAAAGCCCACATTCTACCGAACCTTTCGACACAATCGGTGGGAGCGGCGGAACTGGAATCGGGATTAACGGTAGCGTTCACCGAATAGAATTGACACTTGGCTCCGGCCTCGGTACGCATGCAGACGCCGCGCTGGTTACCGAGTCAGGTATGACGGTCGTAGGCGCCGACGACTCACTCACATGGATCGACCCCGTCACCGGGAGTAAAGCAAAAATCGTTTCTTTGGGCGGATCCCCTTTCGACATTGCGGCTTCATCGAATGGAACAATTGGCGTCATTGGTGAGTTCGGCGTTCGTTTGTTCGATTCAACTGGAATTTTGCGTCATCATGCCACCACGGTTGCCGGCACGGCGCCCTCGTCGAAAGCACGGATCGACATTGCGCCTGACGGAACGATTCTTGTCCTGCTGCAAACGAAAACAGCGGTGCTGCTGGATATGGATCTTTCCCTTAAAACAGTCGTTACCCTTGAGGAATCACCCACCGACATGGCCGTCTCTTCAGACCTTGGGCTCTTCTTTGTGTGCGGGTTCACCCAAGCGACGAGTACCCTTCAAATTCCCTGGATTCATGCCTATTCATTCGGGGGAGAGAATGTCTGGACAAACTACAACAAGGTGGTCGACGGTCTTATGGCGGATTCTCGATGCGATATTCTTTGCATGAGCACCGCGGGCGTGCTGTACATGGCGGGCGAGCAAGCGGGCGGCGGAAGCCCCTTCGATCGCGATCCTCAGCAGCCCGCCCGAGCCGTCTCCAACGGCGGACCCGCCCCCGATTCCTACCAACGCCCCCATAACCTCAATGGTTCGGCCCATATCGCCTATATCGCGCAGTACGACGGCTCGAGTGGCGCATGGCTCAAGGGCACGCACCTTCTTGGACGCCTTTCAAACAACAAAGGCAATACGGTACTTCCTCAAGCACTTGCGTGCGATAGGCGTGGAGCTGTTTACCTGGGAGGAAAGATGGCTTTCGCCGTGGCTAACCGTGACAAGGTGACGATCAATGGCCGGGCCATGCCTGGTAACGGCACATTCCTGGCCGTATTCGACGGCGATTTCAGACGGCTTCTGTGGATAACGCTCGGGACGGACGGGGATGTCGTTGGTGTGGGCGCTTGGGGGTCCCAGTGTGCGGTCGTCACCGGCGAGACGGGTCGGGGAGTGCTGACCGATGGGAGCGACGGAGAGGGAAGCTGGTTGGGAGTGTTCCCCTTGGATTTTGCCGACAGTATAGATTGACTGTAGTATCGAAGCCCCCCCTCACTATTGACTTCAGCGCCCAGAAACAACCAAAAATTGACACAGCGAAGCCTCTTCCGAGCAGAGACGTTCACAGCCAACCTCGTCGATAGCCAACAGCCGGGGTTTGCGGAGCGCCTTGAGCTTGCGCCTGAGCCGGTTCGTATGCACCCTATGATCGGCGTCTTCCGCAGAAGGAAATAATTGCGAATTTTATTATTGGTTTGATGATTTCCAGTTTAGCGGAAGCAGATCATCGATATCTTTTGCATCGCGAGCAGGCAGTTTGTCGAGCACGTCATAGCAATAATTAAAGGGGTTACTATCATTGAGTAGACAGGTACCCAAGACGGTATACGCCGTAGCAAGTCGCTTGGCGCCAACTTCAGAGCCGACGAAAAGCCAATTCTTGCGCCCTAAGGCGAAAGGACGTACTCGATTTTCGATAAGATTATTGCTCAGTTCTATTCGCCCATCTTGCAGAAAGTGGGTGAGCTGCTTCCAGCGATTCAATAAATACGCCACAGCTTTTCCTATACCGCTTTTTGGGGTAACCTCGCCGATTGCGCCATCGAGCAACGTCTTGAGACGGGCCATGAGTGGCGCTGAGTGCTCACGGCGAAGCTCAAGCCTTTGGGCAGCAGAAAGCGCACGGTGCAGTGCCGTTTTTTCGATTTTGAACAGCGATTGCCATAAGTCTAGTATAGGCCGCGCACGGCCCCGGTGGTTTTTCTGGGCTTCTTTGAAGTATCGCCGTGCATGTGCGCCGCAACCGACATGGATAACAGCATCCCCGGTATTTAATTGCTCATACAAAGGATAAGAGTTTCCTTTTTTCTCTGTTCACTTGACAACCGGAGCGCAACATCTCCCCGGCGCCCGCGCAGGCGCACGTCAAGCTTTAGGAATTCATGGTTCTTGCCTGCGGTATCGGGACCCGCCGGCTCTGAAATATGGTTCATTGCGCCCCGGAAACCAGGGAATCCCCAGGTTCGCACATAGCTCACGCAAAGGCCAATTGGTGGTTGGGCTGTCTCAGGCACACTCTGTGTCGAAATACCCGGGATCGTAGGTGGGTCCCCGGGGCCGGGAATCGCGGGCAGCAACGAGCGGCGGCCCTCGTTGTACAGGCTCCTTCCATCCCGACTGTGAGTCGGGACAGTGCTTCTGGATCCCTTCGACCACGTCGGGTTGGCGGTTCTGGTCGATCAGCGCCACGATCTTCATCGTGCCCCCACAGTGGGGACATCTCAGAGGGTCGACCTCGTACACCAGCCGGATTAGCGCCGCCCATGTGAGCCTGAATCGCAGCTGCTGCTGTGTGAGCGGCTGCGTGGGCTGTGGCACAAGCGCTGCCCGCAGCACCTTCTCGCGCATGCCGCGACTGTTGTCACTGCCGTTCCCCAAGGTAAGGAATACCAGCCCTTCGGGCTGTACCCATTGTGTCTCCTGCCTTGTGTTACTATACCATCCATGATACCGGAACCGGTGCTCGCCGTTGTCACTCCGTTCTGCTGCGCATGGTATTCCAGAGCCTTCGGCAATGAACCTATTATGTCCTTTGCGCGGTGTTGGGGATGTGCTGCGTCATCTCCGCCAGGACTCGGAGCACATGGATGTGCGGAGAGAACGGCCGAAGGCCGCCCGAAGGGCTGCAACCCGGATGGTTGCAGTGAACTCCAACGGCTCGACCTCGCAAGAACTATGAATGGGTTCGGCAGAAAGCCGGTCTACCTTACGAAGCTGAACGGAGTGAATACATCTCGTGGTTGCGAGATATCCCTTCCAGCACGGTCTGCTCCCCGGATTTGGGGAATGCCCAGCACTTGGCATGCGAGGCCCGGTACACGATCTTACCGTCAGTGGTGCGTGTAATCATTCGCTCCAGTGAGATCGGACAGCGCGAGATGTAACCCACGAGTCGTGCCATTGCCGCCTGGTCGTCGGCGTCGCGGTTTAACGTAGCGGTCACAGAACTCAACTGAGCGCTGCCGCGCCTGCTCTTGAAGCTGGGGCAGTGAGCCTGACAATGGGTCTCCCGGGCTGAAAACCGGAAAGACCTATCAACAGCCGTGCCGATCCGGCGTATTGCCGCTGATAACCACTCTAGGGGCTTGCGGTCGACCGGTGAAGGCGAAAGAATGCGATGCCGATGCTGTGTGGTCACAATTGTGCAACGCGTGGGGCATGTATACGGATATGCCCCGGAAGCCAAGAATTGCCCGGCAAGGCACCTGAAGACGGCGGGATCCACGCAGGAGCGAAATCGGCTCAGCTCATCGAAGAATCAAAGAAGAACCCGGCATACGCTGTGGATTGATGGGTGGGTGACATAACGAACAGGCACAATAAGCCGCACCCTGACTTTTCAGTTTGGTGATCTGAACCCCGATGCGTCGTAATCCGGTATTGCATGAGAGAATTGAGCGCCAAAAAGCTTTGCAGCAGCGCGCTCTGCACCTGAGTGATCAATGAGCGTATCGTCTATATCGAGAAAAATCATAAGGCGGCGCCCCTGCCAATTGAATCAATGGCTCCGATTGTGCTCACTGAGCAAGGCTTTATTGGATTCTTCTATAGCTTCTTTGATAAGTGAGTTTACTTCCATAAAGGACTGTTCCGTCAAATTCACCTTCTGGACCTGAACACAACGATCGGCAAAACCCTTTGGTACGAAGGGCAGCCTGTCGATCTCCTTCATTACCCTCTTCTCCGCGGGAATCCAGACGGCATTGGCCGCATAGAGGGCAACGCAAGTTGCCCAGATTGCACGATCGCAGCAGGGCCGGGCCGTATACCATTCTTCTCTTGCGAATGTTTTCTTTCCGATATCGGAAGCAAACTGTGCGATGTGCAGGAACAATTCCGTGCATTTTTTCTGCAGAGGTGCAGGGAAGGCCGTCGACCGATCAATCAATCGAGTAATGCGACCCTCGGGATCAAAGATAGGGTCAGTTGCTTGCAATTCTGCGACCCATGTGAAGTTGAAGTATCCGAAGGCCGGTACCTGGAGGTAGTCGAGTTCTATCTCACCTGCATTCACATTTTTGATCACCCATTCGAGACGAGTGATATTCCTATACACGATATCAACGCGTTGTCCCTCTAAGGTGAGCCATCCTCCTCCATCAACCCATTTGCCCCATCCCCCCAACGGGGTCAACGGGACATCCGATACCGACAAATTAAACTCATTAGCAATGGAATGTGCTAACGCCCTAGTATCCAGTGTAGTATCATAAAATGCACAAATGTCGATATCTGAATCCGGACGCTGTGTTCCGGTTGCATAACTGCCTACTACCGCGATGCCCTGCACATCTGCGCACCGCTTGAGGGTCTCAAGAATCTTGTATGTCACAGGGGGATATCTCATATGTCTCTCTCAATCCAACGATTGCGAATTCAGCGGACGTGATCCGCGCTCGCGCGGGTCGCGGTCCGTTGCAATGAGGGGTTAGGCTTCACGATCGGAATCTCCGACGAATGAACGGAGTGCAGTTGTGTAGCCAGGAAGATAGCTCTGATTAACTTCAAAACCACCTTTCAACGCAATGCCGTCGAGTGCCACCCAGCCACTCACCAGGGAAACAGTGGGTGAGCAGTTACGGTTATGACTTAAGTAACTCATCAATAGTATCTGCACAGAAGTCTTGTTCATGAGGCCATGAAATTGACCTTCCACAGTTTTTAACTTGACGAAAATAAACTTCGTCTTTCAATTCCTGAAAAATTCCTTTATCAATAAATGGTGATAAATCAAAAGTACCAGTTTTTCCATTGTCCAGTTTTATATTAAGAGTGTAAGGGGCTCCAGGAATTACTTCGATAATTTTTACCATATTATACCTCATTTTAATGGTTCGATTTTAAAAACACTTTGACCGGAAACTGCTAATCGCCAATCTGCCATCAAATCATCTCGATGTATTTCAATCCAGGCAGCGACTAATTTTTTTTGCTTATTTGGCAAATCTCCTTCAATCATTTCTCCATCTGCAAGTGTAAAAATTCCTTCTGTTTCTCCATATTCCGCATGGAGATTAGGCAAGTGATGTTTCTGAGTATCAAAAAAATACATATAGCGGTGAGGGTATCAATCAGCTTCGGCATCACATCCAGGGTGTTCACTGCGGCGGCGAGATCCAGAATAGGTTTTGCCACCAGGCCGGGAACTGCAGTACTACCGACATGCTGCACGTCGACAATGAAGCCGCCGCCGGCTTCCCGCACTTGTCGCCACGCCTGGGCCGCGAGTTCGGCCCAACCGGAGTGATGGTCGACCACTCGCACAATGTGTCTCTTCAGTCCGATCATTTTATTCATCCAACTTTACCCATCATGGGCGCCGTCAGGGGCTGGTGCAAGGATTTTTTAGGGAATTGATTTTAGTTTTCGTTTGAGAATTTATTTACTGCTACAGGAAGTGGTCCAGCAGCGACAAGTTTCTTTTTACGCAAATCAACAACTAGATTCAAACCCTCCAAAGTCCTTGCTCCTAAGAGCAGCAAATCGCTTTGTGGACAGCGAGATAGGTTCCCGGCGCCAGGGCCTTCGACGGCTCCCAGCGCACGGTCCGGTGTCCGGCCCCGACCTGGATCATGGCCGGCGAGGCCCCCCGAGCATCGTAGATAGTAACAGTTCCGCGCGATCCCCGGCGACCGGGAAAGTGATTGCCCCCGCGCGGCCCCCGGCACCAAACCGCACCCGCGCCGTCACCTTCCTACTTGCCGGGGCGGGAGCCATGGAGGTTTGCACTCCCGCTGTGTCGAGCATCACGACGTTGCGCGCATCCATCGTAAATGCGGTCACATTACCCAGCGTCAAGCATTACGCGGCCGTGGGATCATTCGTCCGTGCTTTCGATTGTCACGGAGCCAGGCTCCTGTGCGCGCACTCGGTACCGCTCGTTCCCGAGGCGATAGACGCCCGTAAGCTCACCGGTCTCGCCGACCTTGCCGCTGTGCTGTTCGCCGCGCGCGCCGATCGTGCCGCTGAACAGGCCGGCACTCCCGTCCGGAAGGTGCAGGACAGCTTCGAACGACGCGCGGCCCAGTGCTCCATCCGATCCCCGAGACAGGTTATCGAAACCGAAACTGAGCGAATCGATATTCTTGTTGGTGCCCGTAAAGATGCGGACATGCTCCAGCCGTTCCAGGAGGTCCCCCCCGGCGGTGAACACCGTTCTGTGGTACCGGACGGAGTCCGAGGGCGCGAATCGATGAATGACGGCCTTGTCGGCGACGGCGTTGGTCGTTCCACGCATGCCGCTGAACGTCACCCGTTCATCGAGAAATACCCCACTGTAGCGCAGGTACACAAGCGAGTCGATCATGTACTCGCCCGTCGAAGAGAAGCGCGCATCGCTTCCCGCGGTGAACCGGCAGGCAAGCTCGGTGCGCGCCGAAATCCACCGATGCAATGAGCTCCCTGATGACCGGGTGGTACCATTGCGAGAAGTAGGCATACTCCGACCGCTCGATCTTCGCCGGATCGACCCGCCCCCTGAATCTCATCAGGTTCGAAAGATAGGCGTTCTTCTCTTCGAGGGTCTTGCTCTGGTTGAAAAATACCAGATTCTCGAAGTACTCGGCTTCACGCTTGTTGAATCCCAGGGCCTTTGAAAACTTGAAGACGCTGTCTTTGGACAGGTTGCGCTGGCCCTCGATCACCAACTTGAGGAAATTGGGGGATGCAAACCCCGCCTTCCGCGAAAACAGCCGGTACGAATAGCATGCGCGCCGTGCCTTCTTCTCGGCGTAATAGTCGGCGAGATACTCCCTATAGTTCATGTGCTCGAAAAGGTCTTTCACGGTAACAAATCTCCCCGTCGACTCACACGTGCGGACCGTCCATAGGCTCTGCACGACGCCGTGATGTAGTGAATGGGATGGGGTTCGATCGCATGCGACCCCCTGCACGAGGGCACACAGCCATCCGCCCACAACCCAAACAGGTGGTGCGTCGAGACTACATCGCCGGCCACGGGTACCGTCGAGTCCAGGACGGTCCGGGAGTACGGCGCGGCAGCCAAAGCCGCCGCCGTTGCAACCATGCCGTCCAAGGTCAGCGGGACAGAGGCCGTAATGAGGTCCAAGGAATCGTCATCGAACGTGTGCTGCCACTGTATGGCGATCTTGCGGGCGGTGTAGGAGTCGGCAGGGAAGATACGAAGCTTGTACGAGCCGTTGCCCCAGAACTCCAGAAGCGCCGGGTCACGGCGGCGGTTGACTATTTCTTCGTACTGGCCGCGGGCGAGCGCACGGTCCTGGATTTCGCCCTGCACCTTCTCTTCGCCGACCCAAAGCCACAGCTCCTGAGCCACGAAATCGGTGGGAAGCATGAAATGGCAGGCGATCTCGATACTGTCGATAGGCAGACCAGACCGCCGCACCCGTTCGGTTTCGGCGTAGCTGGAACCCGAATCACGGGTGTCCTTGCAAATCGTGTCTCCGGTCAAAACCGTTTTGTAGCCGGCGTAGGAGCCCGGTTCGAACACCAAGGTCATAACCGTCGTGGCGATACCGTGCCCGACCTGCGTTTCGACCAGAACGGTCTCGATCACGGTCGGCACGCTTTTCCATTCACAAACCGATTGGGAGCTTTCATGGCCGAGATTGATCTGACCCAAGGCCATCGTAGCCATGCGGCCGCCGGCGTGAAGACGGGGTAATTCAGCCGGTTTGAAAATGCGTTGACATACGCGCACACTACACATCGATTTTATCTTTCATTCTATAGCTTGGACCATCAATCAGTACTGTTTCGGCATGGTGTAGCAGCCTG
>WJJU01000597.1 GCA_014729595.1 Chitinivibrionales bacterium | reverse complement strand
TTCTTGGGCTTGATGGACCAGGCTTTCCAAAGATAGAACATTCTTCGCTTTCATCACCTGTTTCATCATGGCCGTTCCCGCCCCCCCCATGTGCATTTTAGACAAGCCGGTTTTACCGGCCCCGCGCGGCATCATCATCGAAAACATCCGCTCGATAAGAGCTTTGTCGACCCGCGGCGGGTTGTCTTTACGCAAGAGGTTGAGACCCCAAAACGTAAAGAATAGCGATACCGAACTCCCCATCGAAGCGGCGCCGTTCGCGATAATAAAAGCCGCCATCAGTCTGTCGAGATCGTTGGAAAAGATCACCATGGTCTTATTGCGATCACCGTCTTGGGGAACCGTGCAGGCATCACCACGACGACCTTTGCGGATTATCGCTTTGAAAACACCGCCTTCGTTGACAAGTGACATCAAGGTGTTTTGCGTGCGGTTGCACCACGAGGGTACGTCGAGTGCGAATCCCTGATCGGTCGCCCGAATTTCGATCTCTTGCCCCTCGCGGCATTGATCAACCGCTTTTTTGAGCTGCATGATCGGGCCCGGGCATTGCCGCCCGGTGGCGTCGACAATTGTTCGGTCCTCATTGGATTCCTCGCCGGTGGGCGAGGAGCACGTAGACTCGTGGGTCGGACTAACGTAAGAAGAATCGTAATCGGCCGTTTGCAGCGTCGAATAGGTCTTGTATCCTCCACTGAGATTTGCGGCCCGGAATCCCTCCTGAAGCAACGTCCTCGTTGCAAGATAACCTCGAAGGCCAACCTGACAGTAAACCAAATGCTCTTTTGCTTTGTCCAGTTCACCCAATCGCTCTCTCAACTCGTCGATCGGTATGTTGATCGAGCCCTCGATCGCCCCGTTCTCGTGCTCCGTCCGGGTTCGAACATCCAAAATGACGCGATCTTCCCGCGGCGATGAAGCGATTTCTTCGGCAAAAGCCACCGGCATTCGCTTCTCCAGTATATTTTGGGCGACGAAACCGGCCATGTTTACAGGGTCTTTTGCGCTTCCATACGGTGGCGCGTACGCAAGCTCGAGTTCCGCCAAGTCGTAAATGGTGAGACCGTGGCGAAGTGCGGTTGCCAGAACATCGATACGCTTGTCTATGCCGTTTTTGCCGACCACCTGTGCTCCCAATAGCCGCCCGTCGTCGGGTGAAAACAGAATCTTTATCGACAAGGGGAATGCTCCGGGATAATATCCCGCGTGATCGGCTCCGTGAGTGTACGACTTGAGGTGGGGAATGTCCCATGTTTTGGCGTTCTTTTCGTTGAGACCGGTCACCGCGACGGTTAAGTCGAACACTTTGCAGATCGCCGTCCCTTGCGTAGCCTTATACGTTGATTCGATACCGGCAATCGTATCGGCGGCGATTCGCCCTTGTCGGTTCGCCGGACCGGCAAGAGGTACATGAACTTTCCGTCCCGAAATAAAATCCACGACCTCCACGGCGTCGCCTACCGCAAATATGTTCTTGTGGTTTGTCCGCATGTGGGCATCCACTTCGATTGCGCCGCGGCGAGTCAGTGCAATGTCGGAATCAGTGAGGAAATGCGTGTCGGGCCGCACACCAATGGCCAGTATGACTGCGTCGGCCTCAATGGTTTTTCCGCTTTGCAGGGCAACCTCGATACCGTCGCACTTTTTGTCGACGAATTTTTGCGCCGCATCGCCGAGAGCGAGTGTGACGCCGTTGAGTGTAAGATGTTGCTGAATTACCGCGGCCATTTCGGGGTCCGCAGGCGCGAACACCTGCTTCGCCATTTCGATCAAGGTAACTTCGCCGCCGCGATGACGCAAATTTTCGGCCATTTCGAGGCCGATGAAGCCGCCGCCGACGACAACGGTCCTTTGAGCTCTCCGCTCGTCGACAAGAGCGCGAATACGGTCCATGTCCGCTATGTTTCGCAGTGTCAAAATCCGCGGATCGTCGATACCCGGTATCGGTGGACGAATGGGAGCGCTTCCAGGCGAAAGCACCAGATAATCGTAAGGCTCCTCGCGCTTTTCGCCGTTCGATTCAACCTCGATCGTATTTCGGGCCGGGTGGACGGCGACTACTTCGTTCCTTGTCTGAACTTCGACGGCATACCGTCGCCGGAATTTTTCCGGTGTTTGGATGATCAGGTCGTCGCGATTCTTGATCGTATCCCCAATATGGTAGGGGAGACCACAGTTGGCGAACGAAATATGCTCGCCTCTTTCGTATAATGTTATCCGTGCGCGCTCGTCGAGGCGGCGCATACGCGCGGCGAAACTCGCCCCCCCCGCAACACCACCGACGACGGTGATTCTTTTTCTTTCAGTCATGATTTCTACCAAAAACTTCCTTAGGTTTGTTCGTCTTTCCTTTTGTCGCCCCGATCCCGCTCCCCCCCATCACCTTCGGCATCACCGGAGGGAGGCGGGGCGACGAGATAGCCGAATAGTGCGCCGAATATCATCCCTGACCAGGGATTAGAGGTAAGTCCTCAAAGCGTACTTCCGGGAACACATCTGGTTAAAAAACTATAAGCAACGCCCAAAAGCGCTCCCAACGCAACACCGATAATTTTCGATTTTCCCATGCTCTATCAGCCTCCCAATGCGTCGAGGTACACCTTCTCCGGTTGGACCCCGACAAATTGTTTTTCGATTTTCCCGTTCTTGAATACGATTACCGTCGGTATTCCTGTAATGCCGTATCGAGACGCCGTGGAAGGATTTTCGTCAACGTTAAGTTTGTAGAGTTTTGCGCTGTTGCCGATTTTCTCGCCAACCCGATCGAGGATAGGCGCAACCATGCGACAAGGACCGCACCACGGCGCCCAGAAATCGACAAGCACCGGGACATCCGCGTTAAGAACATCATTTTGGAATGTTGCATCAGTAGTATCGTGTGCCATATTTCCCTCCTTAGTGGTTCATAAAAGGAACTTTGTCATGTGTTGGCTTTTTTGCAATACTCGTGCCATCCTGTTGGGCGTTGTAACGATGGTGTTTGTATCGGTATGAAAATGGAAAAATTATAATGGTAAGTAATTGAAATATAGGTCGTTATAGCAATTATCCCTTAAAAGCTTTTCCCCTCGCCCTGTGGGTTTATTTGCCTGTTGCGTTTAGGTGGAAATGGAAAAAATCAAAAAAAAGCAACACTTGGTGTTGTTTTTTTTGTTGCAACTAGCGCGTTGCAACTATTTAGTGTTGCATCATGAACTCGTGTGCTTCGATGAAGTTTTCGGCAGGTAGGTGTTGAAGGCGTGCTCTATCCGCTCACGGCAGCGTTCCAGCCGGGCTCCGAATGCATTAGCCGTCGTTTCCGCCGATTCACTGACGCGTTTGCCGAGAGCTTCGAGATCTTCTGACTGTCGGGGCAGGCTATGAGTCTGGCGATCATCATAGAGCTGTAGAAAGTGTTCGGTGCGGCGAAGAAAACGATAATCTTCGGCCAATCCGTCCGCAACTTCGCGTTCGAGTACTTTTTCGTCCACAAGTTTATCGAGCGCCGCAAGAGTATTTCCTTCGAGCAGGGAAGGGTGATTCTTGAGGTGCATGAGTTGGAGTCCTTGAACCAAAAATTCGATATCGCGGATACCGCCGGGGCCGCTTTTGATATCGGTGGTTGTTGCGGCGGCTAGTGACCGTCGGAAAAGTTGGTGATGTGCTTTAGTGCGCATACGTCTGATCGAACTCGCTATGTCGTCGGCCAAATAAGCTTCTCGGAGGAAAGCATGGGCCTGGTCCGCGGTTTGTTTGCCCAACTTGGCGTCTCCCGCAACGGGGCGGAGTTTTAGCAGGGCCTGGATCTCCCAGATCTCGGCTGAGTTCTTGTAGTACTCTTCCAGGGCGAACAAGGTATGAACCGATTGACCGGCGGCGCCGTATGGACGGAGGCGAAGGTCTACGCGGTACGCGGTACCTTCCTCGGTATGGCGCGACAGATCCGTCACCATCATTTCCACGACACGGCTATAGAGTTCGGCACGTTCACGGTTGTTCGCGCCGGATTCATCAAGTACCGCCAGCAAATCGATATCGGAGCTGTAATTGAGTTCTCCGCCGCCCAGCTTACCGAATGCGAGTACGCAAAAGCCGGGTGTCGAGTTCGAGGATCGATTCACGGTGTCGAGTGCTCGGCGCACCGTTGCGCGAAGTATTCCTTCGGCCAGCACCGACAAGTCTTCGGTAACCTGC
>WJJU01000596.1 GCA_014729595.1 Chitinivibrionales bacterium | reverse complement strand
CCATCGAGCATACGGCCGTTTGCTTCCGGCGGTGTCAAAAGTATGCTGCCGACGGCATCCATTCTGCAGGCGATGAACAGTTCCATAAGGGAGCCCAAAGCCGCATCGTCATGGTCGGCTCCTTCCCCAAAAAAACACGGCGGGCCGATCGCGATACGAACGACTGAGGGCAAAGAATTCGCCGCAAGGAAACGCTGTCCGTCCCCCCGATTCAACGGCAATGATCCGTCGTGTAACGAATCGGTATTCCGGATTGAAGGATATGCATTGGGAAACTTGCCGAGTACGGCAATCAAAATTAAACCAAAAAGTACCGTCTTTTTACCCATGATTAGCCTCGTATAAGTTTTCTTATGAACGCAGCAACAATATATGTAGCGCATGGCACGATTATCAACCGACGAAAACGTCGGATGCCGTTCGCGACGCTTTTCATGTTTCCGTTAGTTATCGCCAACTGCGTTTCTCACGGTCCTTCGATTACCGTCGGCGACACCGAACCTCCCAACGCATTGCCGAAACACACCTATGCGTATCAAGAGTCGCGAAGATACCGCACGTTGTTTGCCGCTGAACATCAAGCCCCGGTTCCAACCGATTCGATTCGCCGGTCTCTCCTTTCCGCCATAGGCCTGTGCAAGGAATCCGATTACGACAGTGTAACGACTCTTTTGCGCCGTTGTGTAGGGGAACTTCGCTCCTCCATGTACACCGATCGCATTGATATTGAACGCGAACTGCTTTTTGGGGCCACTCTTAGACTACACGCACATGTCGTGTTTGCCGAAACGTTTACTTCCGCTGTTCCCGATTCCATCCGGGAACTTCTCAACAACGATTTAAAAACGGTGAAAGAACGACTTTCGCCTCAGCCCGACAAAGAGCCTTCGGCATGGAACCTTTATGCGTATGATACCGTAAGCACCGATCTCGAAATTCCGCATAACGATCGGGTGGCCGCCGCGCTAAAGCGGTTTCTAAGTTACAAGAAGCGTGTTATCGAACGGTGGCTCGAACGGGCATCGTACTACCTGCCGTTGCTCAAGCGTGAATTCGCGAAAAACGGTCTTCCGACCGACTTGGCCTATTTGCCCTTGCTGGAATCAGGCTTTCGGCTAAAGGCCTATTCACCCGCGCATGCGGCCGGACTTTGGCAGTTTATTCCGGCAACCGGCAAACGGTTCGGTCTTCGGCAAAATCGTTATATTGACGAACGCTATGATCCTCTTAAAGCCACGGGCGCCGCCATAGCATACCTCCGCGTACTTTATAAGATGTTCGGTGATTGGGACCTTGCGCTGGCGGCATATAATTGCGGTGAAGGTCGCGTTTCCAAGACCCTCACCCGCAGCGGGGCCACAAGCTATTGGGACATACAACTTCCGCGGGAAACAATGAACTATGTTCCACAATTCTATGCACTTGTTCTGCTGGCCAAGAACGCTTCGCTCTACGGCATTCATTCTCAGCCACACGAAACCGGCTTCGATCTTGATACGCTGTATGTTACCCGAAGAACCTCGTTGCGAACCATATCCGGAAAAACGGGGGTAAACCTCGAACTGCTTCAATCTCTAAATCCGCACATTCTGCGCAACGAGATTCCCGAGGCCCGTCTACCCGTGCTTCTTTATTTACCGCGCGGCCGCCGAAGGATTCTTAAGGCTTTGAGGCGCAGAATGTTAAGAGATCGGTTTGCCGAGGGATACGTCTCTTCGCACCGGTTACACTTGCATTCCATTTTTACATTTTTTCGGGAATTTTCGGGCGTTTACGGAAAAGACCGGTTGAAGATACCATATAGCGGAACCAATGCCCTTGGGGCATACAAATGGGCTCCCCAATGGGTTATACCACAAACGCCGCTCGAACCTACATAAGCGGTAGCCGACGTTTATCGCGTATTGATGACGCAACAGAGGTAATTATTACGATGGTGAAATGTACATTCCGGCGAAGAGGATCCGGAAAAGGAAATTTCGATTTGAATGACGGGCGGCCGTTTTTGACGTCGAGAGCGAAAACGCCTACCGCCGAAGCCTTGGCTCGACAGAATGCGTATCGAGTGAACGGTTTCATTCCGAAAATCGGAATCGGTCGCCAAAACAGTCGTGGCATTCATGCATTCGATTACAAGACGGTTACGACGGGTATCTCTCGAAGCGAAATATCGCGGTACGTCGCCGTCAAACACAAAAAACAGCCGTGTTCCTCTTTCATTTTCACCCGAATATGCAGGTGATCCGTTTATGGTTAAAAGCGTACGCGTGCCGTCCAGCATAATTGATTTATCGCTTTCGGCGGGTGGTTGCGGAGCGGCGATTTGTGCCGTAACGACAATTATCAAGAAGAAAATGATTCGATTGGTTTTGTTCATTTTTGCTTTTGCCTTTGGTTTGACCTCACACGAAAATAGTTGGTGCCTCGGCACGGAATGCGGTGTATCGGCCGCTAAACCGATATCATCGGCGCCGCGGGAACTTATTGCCGAAACAAGCCAAGTCAAGTGTCATGAAAGGAGTGATTTCAATGATTAAATCGTTACATTATCGTGTCAAGCACCATTTCTTCGACGGACGGTCGGTAATACGCTTGCCTATTTCTTTGGCGCTAATTGTTTTGTTTTTCGCTTCGATGGGAGACGCCGCGACCATCAGATGGAAAGACATCCCCTATTCCCATGTATCGCGTGAAGAGCCGCTCAGGGAACTGCTCGAAGATTTCTGCGCTCAGCACAACCTCGTTCCCATCATCAGCAAAGAAGTGGCGGGAACGATAAACGGAAGCTTTTCGGAGAGACGGCCGGAGGAATTTTTCGATCATATTACCTCCGTCTACGGCCTAATGTACTATTTCGACGGAACATCGCTCTACATCTACACCGCGAATGAAGCGATATCCGAGATGATCACCATTACTCACTTGACGATGGCCAGATTGCGCACTGCCCTGCGCGAAACCGGCATCTGGGATTCACGCTATCCGCTTAAAGCCGCGAGCCGCGGCCGCATCGCCTATGTATCGGGGCCGCCGCGGTATGTAGAACTTGTTAAAGAAACGGCGAAGACCTTGGGTGAGGATGCCCAACAAAACGCGCGATCATGGTCGCATGAGCATATCGTAAAGGTTTTTCCGCTTAAATACGCATGGGCCGGTGATATGGCGTTTGACGTAGCCAACGAAAGGGTGGTAATGCCGGGCGTCGCAACCTTGCTTAGGTCCCTCGTCATGGAACCGGCGCCGCCTTTGCGCGACATGATTCGGCGGCCGGACGATCGTAATGAGCCCTCGAAGCCCCGAAGCGCTCGTTCCACCGGTTCCGCCCAATGGAACATCCTTGGACTTCGTCAAAGTAACAATACAATGCACCGCACCACTGAGGAGGGACCTCAACCTTCCATAATAGCCGATATGAGGATCAATGCGGTCATCGTGAAAGATCATCGCGACAACATCGGTTACTATCATGACCTTATCGGTGAACTCGACGTACCCGCCGGCATTATCGAGATCAATGCAACGATTATCGACATGAACCATTCGCTGTCGAGGGAATTAGGCGTGGAGTGGGGAATGATAAGCAGCAAAGACGGATCACTGTCATTGGAGGAATCGTACACCCAAAAATTCGATGATTCCTTTTCACCGACCTCGCCGGGAGAACCTTTAACCGGCTTTAACTTAACGACGATGTTGTCGAACTCCGCGCAGCGATTTCTTGCGCGAATTCGTGCCTTGGCCGCCGAAGGTGACGCTAAAATAATTTCCCGCCCCACCGTTACAACCTTCAACAACCTTCAAGCGGTTATTGCGCAAAGCTCAATACTTCATGTAAGAGTTGCCGGCAACGAGGATGTCGAGCTGTTCGAATTATCCTCCAACACCGTTCTTCGCGTTACCCCTCACATCGTGGAAAAAATCGACGGCTACGAAATTAAAATGGCCGTACACATCGAAGACGGTGGGATTGCCGAAGACCGCACCGTCGACAATATACCCCAAATAAATCGGAGCGTCATAACGACACAGACGCTGGTGGGTGAGAATGAAAGCCTTCTTATCGGCGGGTTCATTCGTGAAGCCACCACCAAGCAAAGCAATCATATACCCTTTTTGGGCAAAATTCCCATTATCGGCAATCTCTTCGCGCGGAAGCGCAACAGGGGAGAAAAAGTCGAGCGCATTTTTATGATTACACCGCGCATTATTCATGGGAGTGCCGATGCCGGTCTGATTTTCAAACATTCCTCCGTCGATAATACACTCCGCGACAAAGACGACAACTATCCGCGCAACGGTAGGCGTCCACGACGAGGTCGCGACTGACCGAGGTCGCGGTCTTGAATAAATTACTGAACAACGCCGGTTCATTAACCGAACAACCACTCCCCAATCGGTTTTCCGACCATTCGTTGACATACATGTCAACACTACCCGCTCGTACCCGCATTCCTTCATACGTCCCGCTAATAATGATAGGCTATATTATCTTCGTACTTGCGTAGTTCTCCTCGATAAGCAAAGGAGCATGGTTGTGAAAAAGCATGGAAACGAAAAATTGATCGCCCAACTGCAGTCATTTGTCCAAGACGCCCGTCACATGATTGACCAAAAAAACAAATTGTTCAATCGCTTGGGTATTACCGAGGCGGATGTTGCCGGTATTACCTCAAATCCCAACATTCCCGCAAGTGTTCGCGAAAAGGTCGAGACGGATATGAAGGCTTGGAAAAGCGGACTACGTCGAGAGCTTCTCGCCGAACAAGCTCAGTATCATGATTTTCTTCGCTCTCAAGTGGACGATATGAAAAAAACAATATCGCACTTTGATAATGAGCGCGAAAAGCGTCTTGGATCCATGTCGAACCAAACCGTATCCTAAGTCATAAGACCGCCGATGGGCACAATAACCATGACATATCAGCAGCAAACCGACGGCAACGCTTGTCCGGAAGGCCAAGCGGCAACACCCGAAAGATATTCGCTCCGCCTAAGAATACTGAATGGGCTTCATGCGGGGTCCGAGGTGGAGCTGGAAGAACGGCGCTATACGGTCGGCTCATCCGACGACTGCGACGTCATTATGCACGACGATTCGCTTCGGGACGCGCGTCTCGTCCTCGAACTTCGGGATGGAACGGCGACGATACGGGTTTCGGACGATGTTGCCGTAGAGGTGGGTGATACCGTAGTGCGCAACGGTGAGCACCTCACGATTCATCCCAATCAGATAGTTACTTTCGGCACAACCCGCTTCACGGTTTGCCATGCCGGCGCGGCATGGCGCGAAACATTGACGTGTGATGAAAAACGCCGGAATCGCAAAAAAGACGTCTCCACCGTGGCCGGACGAATAGCACGAATGATCGGTTCGTTGAAGTATCATTTCACGCGGGAACCGCGCGGACTTTTGTATGCCGGCATTGGAGCCTGCGGCATAACCGTTCTTCTTACGGTTGCTTGTTTCGCCCACTATGGAACGCAGGCGCTTAAGGACGGCCGGCGCACACTTAAGGAAGAGGTACAGGCGTTTGTTAAGGATCTCGATTTGCCGTATGTGACGGTGTCGTTTATGAGCGAAAGCGACCTTCTTGTCTCCGGGCATGTCCGGACGTGGGAAGAAAAGGAACGCCTTGTAGGAAAACTTCAGCACCTCAACGCGCGCGCGTCGATTTCTTTGTGGGTGAATGATCAGGTGTGCTCGTCAGTACGCGAATACCTTTTAATGCACGGCTTGTTTCTTTTGCCCGAAGTCGCAGCCAACGGTTACTTGACTCTGCGGGGAGTTATTCCCGACAACGCGCGAATGACCGATCTCGTTCGCGATTTGCAGCAACAGATAGGTGGTATTACGCGGATCAAAAACGAATCCATTACGCCCGCCGTTGCGAAAATGTTTTTGGACTCGGCTTTAGAAAATTGTGGACTCGAAAAATACGTTGTCTTCCGCGCCGTCGGCGGACGCATCGTGGCGCGAGCGTCGCTTACGTCGAACGAAGTACCGGTATGGGAATCCATAAAGAGCGCTTTCGAAAAGCGCTTTTCGGTTCCTATCGACGAGCGTATGGCCGGAAGCGCCGATAGGCCTTTACGTAAAAACGGCCGAGTAATGTCGGATCTCAAGAACTTTTCAATTACCATACGAGAACCCATGTCTTACATAACGCTCGAAAACGGCCGAAAATACTTTGAGGGTGCGGTACTCAGAAGCGGCAAACGACTGAAAAAAATCGAATCCGACCGAATCGTTCTCGACGAAAACGGTCAGGAATATGTTTATACGTTGGGAGGGTAGAATTATGAACGAGAAGATCGAATTGTTACCGATCGAAGAAGAACTTCGTAAAGACAGTCAAGGAATCTATTTGGGCAAAGCCAAGCAACGACTCGAAGACTGCAGCAACGAGTGCGTCTCGATTCTTCGCCGGGGTGTGGACCCGAGCAAATTCGAGACCGGAACTATTCTTCGCAATGCTTTCGATGCGTCTTCGAAAGTACTCGAAACGGCATGGCGAAGCTTTCATGCGGTTTCCGACGCAAAGTCCTGGTAATCGCCATACCGGTTTTTGCCGCACCAATACACCTCGGGCGGTAAGCCAATCGTATCGGTACAAAAAGCACTTGGGATACAAACAACTTTTTCTCATTTAATCGGAGGTACATTTTATGTTTGACGTACACAACGAAATGGAACCGGAGATCGTCGCAACAGGCGAAAAAATCATGGATCTTGCTCTTTCTCAGGACGTCTCCGACTTCAAGGAGGCGCTCATCATGCAGCGTGAGATGTCCAAAGAGGCGCTCCTCGTACAGACGCAAGCAATGATGAACGAGATGCAGTACCAGATGTCCAAGGCTCCGCTGGAGAAAACCCGCTTTTAAGCTTTTGATCGAATTTCGGCGGGGTCACAGCCCCGCCGAATACCTTGTTGACATAAAAATCATCAAAAGCGTTCACATACATGCGTTACGCAAATAATTCATTAATAAAATCATCGTATCTTTATAATAAGATTTGTAAACGGTGGCTTTCGCAATGTAGGAACCGCCGAAAATGAGCGAGAGAACCGGCAAACGGTCGATGGACCGTCGGCAGGTTCTCCCAAAACACTAAAATTCTCATAATGGAGGAAACGCTATGTCTCTACAGGCAGTAGACAACAGCGCGTCAATGCTCGTCGACAGCGTCGACAACGCCGCCGAAAGCGGCGCTGTCGAGGGCATGTCCGCGGAAGCGCTCTCGAGCGTCTCGCAACTGCAGGAGCTTGCCGCACTGATGGAACAACTTATGCAACTCATGCAGCAGATGCTGGAACTTTTCACCCAAATGGGCTCTCAAGCCGGCCAGGATTTCTCGGAAGTAGCCTCGGAGGGCGGAATGCCCGGCGAAAGTCCGGTTGAAGGAATGGGTATGAATTCCGGCGATCTGTTGCAACAGCTAAACGATTTGCTTAGTTCATATCTAAGCGGGGCCGAATCCGAAAACAACGCGGCTCTCGGCTCCGGTGGTGAAGGTCAAATGGCCGATAACGGGCTCGCCTCCGATATCGCCACACTGATCATCAATAATATGAACGGCGAAGGCGAGGCTAATCTCGCCGAGATCCTCTCCGCCGCCGGTATGGGTGGAGCAAGCGCCGTTTCCGCCGAACCCGAGACCATGGCGGAGCCTACGTGGCAGGTTAACCATGACGAAAACACGGTGCAACTTGACAATGGTGCAAGCATCGAGTTCGGAAAAGACAACATAGTCATCACTGATACCGACGGTGAAAAGACCAGAATTTATGGTGACCCTCACATCGATTGCGGTAAAGACGGCACGAAGGACGGCGATTTTTGGGAACAATCGACCTTTGCGCTCAAAGATGGAACCAAAATCACCATCGCCACAACCGAAGCCCACAACGGAAACACTTATTCCGAAGATTGCTATATCACCAAAGGCGATCAAGCCGTTCAGGTGTCCGGCATCCACACCGGTAAGGGCGAAATCGAGATGAGTGATGTAACGATGAACGGCGAAGCGCTCGACGCAAGCGTAAATGACGGTCACATGGTCTACGATCAGTCCGGCAACAACTGGAAGCTCGAAGACGGAACCGTTTTCGGACGCGACAACGACAAACACGTCAAATTCGCCAAAGAAGAGACGTCCAACGAGGTCGACGTGACCGCGAGCAATTTCGACGAACTCGCCAACGGGGACCGGGAAACGATGAGGCGGATGCAGCAGCTGGTATTGCAGCAAATGATGACTTCGCTGATGCAAATGATGGCTCAAATGCTGAGCATGATGGAAGAAACTATTAACTACTAAACTAACGTTTGCCCACGCTCCGCAACGAACGGAGCGGTCGCAACGAAAACCAAGCAAACTAACGGGAGGATATGATGATTGACATTTCAGCCAATTTGGACCAAATATCGGAGGCTCAGGCCGAAATCGAAAGCACAAGCACCGAAGACATGACTTCGGCGGAAATGCTTGCCCTTCAGCAGCAGATGAATGAGGTGAATCTGCAGATCCAGATGACCTCTAAGATGCTCGAGATGGACTACAACCAGATCAAGGCCCCGATCGAAGCCATTCGCTGGTAGTATTCGATAATCAACGATTGAGGGGCGAAAGTTTATCGAGCTTTCGCCCACCCGACAAAGCATAAACCGTAAACCTAAAATGATACGCCGACAGGCGGGAGGACGACATGATTGACATTTCAGCTAATTTGGAACAAATAAGCGATGCTCAGGCCGAAATCGAAGCCACGAGCACCGAAGACATGACTTCGTCGGAAATGCTTGCTCTTCAGCAGCAGATGAATGAGGTGAATCTGCAGATCCAGATGACCTCTAAGATGCTCGAGATGGACTACAACCAGATTAAGGCCCCGATCGAGGCCATTCGCTGGTAGCCTTTTGCGGTAATCGGTTGGAGGCGACCGTTGCGATGCGGACGCCTCCTCTTTTCCGCCCGATCACCCCCCGTTGCGGCATGACGACTTTCTCAAAAGTAGGACAAAAAAGGGAAGGGAAACAACGATGAGCAATACCGAACGAATCGAAGCCGATATCGCGGAACTCTTGGAGATTGCGCTTATCGCATCACGAAACAATATGCCCGAAGAAGCCGAAGCGATACTGCTTGCAGTAGACAAACTGATCCCCGATCATACGGAGACGAGTATTGTCAGGGCTATGACTTTGGTTAACAATGGTGAACATGATGAAGCGGTGCGCCTCTTGAAAACGCTGGCCGAAAGCGACGAATTAGACAACCATAAGGTAAAGGCTTTTTTGGGGCTCGCGCTTCACATGAAAGGCGAAACAATCGCCTCGCGCGAGGTTCTCAGGGAGCTGATGGAAAACGATCGGGACGAACTCGCGCGCACTTTCGCCGAAAAAATATTGGATCTGGCACCCGCGAACAATTAATCAATCGCTTTTGAGCCGCGAAAGGGTTTTACCGTATGGATTCCATGGCCGGACTATCAATGGACGCTTGTTTCCAAGACCTTTCGAATTCGAACGGTGGATTTTATGGTCACTCCCACGCCGATGACGCATGTGCTTTCAAGGAGGCGCTCTATGGCGCCGGTAAACACGGGGAGTCGGGGGGACTTGCAAGTGAATTCGCCCATCCTACCGACAAATCCCATGAGATCGGAACGACCATACGGGACAATATTGCCAGGATGAGCAAAGATTTCGACGCCGAAGCGTCAAAATATCATGAGGCCTATGAGGAATTCAGGGCGGTTGAACATTTCGACATGAAAAGCGCACTCCGCTTGCAGCATCACATGCTGAGTCTCAGTTACAAGCAGCAACTCTCCGCAAAAGTCGGTGAACTCGGTTCGGAGGGGGTTAAAACTCTGTTCCGTAAT
>WJJU01000595.1 GCA_014729595.1 Chitinivibrionales bacterium | reverse complement strand
GCGCTCATCGTGAGCGTCGTCAAAGATAATAACCACCGTATCGATCGCTCCCCGCGAGGGCGGAATTTCCTTTATGAAAATGTCTCCGGTATACCAATTGCGCAGCGTTTCGCGAATATCGATTCCATCCTTGACGGAAGAAGTGAAGCGTTCGGTCTTGACGAGGTCTTCACATAAAATGCGAAGCGATTTTTGACGCACGTGAGCGTTGAACGCCTCGATGCGTCGATCTTCGGGGATATGGGAGCACATGCCTTGGGGATTCCATGCAAAGCGATACTTTTTCTTGCGCAGTTCCGAGGGATCCGGTTTTATCGACAGTGTCCGCCACATCATCGAAGTGTCGCGAAACAGGTTCACCGCGCGAAGCGGCGATCCCGCACCCGGAAGCTGTACTTTGTCGATACCGGCGCCGACGGTGGGGGTGTCCATTTCGAATGGTAGATAGGGATAATACTTGGCGCTCTTAAGAATACGAACGGCGTAGGCATTACCCCCGATTCCCTTGGCCGCGGCAACGATATCGAACAGCGAGGGTATAAACCGTTTGTCTATGAGCGTCAGATTCCGCAAAAAGGTAAGCCCCGCCTGAACTCGAGTCGGCGAAAGCGTAACTACATCATCGTGTGAATCGAAATAGTGATCGCGGGTTTCGCGAAACAGGTCTTTAATCATATCGACAATACTTTGGGGCTCGGCGAAAACATCCTGGCGTTCCGCTTCACACTTGCCCGCAATAAACGGCAGTTCACCGAGAACAAAATAGAGATGGTCCGGGTTGATAGGATATGTCTCGGTAGTCACCGTCGAACGTGCGGGCGGTGAGTAGTTGTATGTCTGTTCCTGTCCCAGGCAGCGAATCACCTGCGCAAACCGACGAAAGTGAATCAGAACGAGTATGGCTTTGTGCGATAAACGCAGACCAAGCAGTCGAGAGGCGATATGGCGCGCGGTTCGAAGCGTTTCGGGAGATGTTTCTTGGTTGCCGACCGCATGAAGGCATAGCGCCGCGTAGGCATCGAAACCGATACGGCTTATCGCGTGCTCATCCGGAAGCGGGGGGAGCGGGGCGGGCTCGTAAAGCGCCGGATCGCCGATATGGTGAACCGGAAGACGTTTTTGTCTTCCCTGCCGAATGGCTTCTATTGTCGGGTCGCACGGATCGGTTGGAATAAAATATGCCTGCGAACCATATCGATTTGCCAGGACGGCCGAAATTATTGGAAGATTGTCAACCGCCGAAACAAGGTCTTCGGCGAACGGCTCCGGTAAATCAACCGCAACGGCATCGAAACTCCGTGATGAGCACAGATCGCGAACATGACGCGCAAAGGCTGGACGGCCGTGAGAATAGGGGACCAGCGTCAGGCCGTTTCCGGTTTCCACGTTTAGCTATCCTCGGGAGCGTCCGGATTGAGCGGATCATCGTCGGGAAAAAAGAAGTCTCCCAGGCGCATGTTGGGAAGATGTTCTCCCGCCGATTGTCTACGTGCGGCAAGACGATCCAGATCGAGCGCTTCATCCCCTAAAATCTGCCGAATGGCCTGATCGAAGAGGCTTTTAGTATCGAGATCCGGCTGTGTTTTCTTTTGCTTGAGGGTATACCGTATGGCGTTAATTCCGTCACGAACCGAGAACGGCAGATCAAGGTGATGAGCGCGCTGAAGGTAGTCCACGCAGATGTCGAGGACTTCCTCGTCGGAGAAGGGTAAATTGTACGATAATATACGAATCTCATCATCGCGGTCCGGGAATGCCAACTCGATACCCGGTTGCAAGCGAGACATTATGTAGTCGGGTATTTCGAATGTAGAGGAGTCTTCATTCATCGTCACCACGGCACGAAAGGCGGGATGGGCGTTGACAGCAATACCGGCCACGACCGACTCGACCATGCGCCGATTATCGAACAAGCCGGCCAGTGAGGCCCACGATTTCTCCGACATCCGGTTTCCTTCATCGAGGATGGCTACGCCGCCAGTCACTACCGCCGAAAGAAGAGGACTGGCGTGATACGATATGGTTCCTTTCCCCGAAAGGACCGGCGTCACCAGCAGATCTTCGGGCCGCGTATCGGATGTGCATTGCATAACATACGCTCGCTGATCACGCTGCTTGGCGGCGGCAAGGGCAAGCGTTGTCTTGCCGATACCCGGAGGACCGGTAAGGCGGGGAGTGAGTGGAAGGTCGATTTCGTCAATCGTCAACCAACATGCCAGCAATTGGCGAAGCGGCTCGGTTTGACCGATCCACTCGGCGGTCGTATCGATCGGATGGGCAAGATTTAGCTGTACATTGTCTATGGTAACGGTTTTCATAGGCCTACTATCGAATGATTAACTATGGATCTATCGCCGAAAATTCCACGCAGTCTACTCATTGGCAAAGAGATCCGCCTCGTCACGGTCTTCCCAAAGGCGTCGCGCACGGTCTTCCCATTTTTGAATTGTGGCCGTATTGAGCTTAGGATTTTCTTTCATTTCGGTGAGGCGCGAATTTTTTAGGTTGGCGAAGACGCCAAGGTAGGAATTGGCTTTTTTGGGATCGCCGAGTTTGAGCGCCAGTGCGGTGACTGAATAGATAACCTGCATTTCCAGTTCTTCGGCGGGGCAGTTCGAAGTTCTGAACGTCTCTTCAAAATAACCCATCGCTTCGTGCAGAACCTCTCGGTTGTCGCCCCCGCCGTCTTTGATGATTTTTGCGATACGAAGGCTGTACGCACCTAATTTGTATAGGCTGTACGGCTGCTCAAACCACGCTTCGACATTGGCGCGCATGCAGGCAAGGCGATAGCTCGCTATAGCTGCATCGTCAGTGCGCGGCCGGGCGAAATAACCTTCATAGTCGGAAACATTCTTTAAAAATGCGCGTCGTTCACCGATCTTTTCTTGAAGCGCCATAACGGCATTGCTGCTCAACTGCGATTTGGATTCTGGAACACTGGTGCCGGCGGGACGTGTAAAATCCTTTTTGTCGGGTGAAGCAAAGAGGCACCGCGGGCAGACGGTGGCGGAAAGAAGGGTGTAGTCGACGGTGCGATATCCAAGGGCGCCCTTATAAAGTGGAACCAGGAACTTATTGTGTACGATCGATTGGCTTTTGGCCCGCAGCTCATAGCACGTCACCTCTTCCTGGTTGCAGATAGGGCAGGTGACCTGAATTTCGAAAATCGGGTCCTCACCGTTGCCCTCCTCGGTGGCTCTAAGCGACCGGGCGCGTTTTTCCTTAACCTCTTTGATGTTTTTGATGTCGATCGTTGGACCATAGCATCGAATATATTCATTAACCAGGTTGGTATCGTTGAGAAGTGCCTTCAGTCGCCGTTTAACCTCTGCTACGTCTATGGTCATCTTTTGTATCTCAAAGCCGGTTGGAAGGGGAGAGTACTAACATAATTACAATTATATAAGTAAAATAAATACGGACAGAGTTATGTGCTCAAGCGAGGCCCCCTCCAGGCATCGCGCACATACTCGGCGTTGTGTGAGAGAAACAGGGATCGCTAAGCGCCATTTCTTCAGTGATAAAATTGATTGACCATTACTCACTCTTCGCACCGCCGCTGCCAAGCGCACCTGCGAAGCAACGTCTCATGGTTTTCGTGCGATCAGTATTTCGGCAACGTAATCAGCATTTTGGTGGTGAGATATGGCCGGTAGCTTCAAAGGACGTATACATTTATCTTACTTCGGAGAGCCCCTCTCTGGCTATATTACTGAGACAGAAACGTGTTCGGCAATTAGACTCACTTGAAAGGGCGACAGGAGAATGGTGATGGTGGCAAGGGGCTTGGGCAGGCTGCAGCAGGGATGGAGAGAGGCCGGAGGCCCTGCTGCAAACACGCATGCCGACCCGG
>WJJU01000594.1 GCA_014729595.1 Chitinivibrionales bacterium | reverse complement strand
GTTTATGGCCTTGGTGAAACTCTCGGTAAACTTTCCGGCTTTGACGGTACCATTGGACAGGCGCGCCTCAACCTCACCTTCCAACGTCTTGGTCAGATCCTCCACCGTCGCACCATGGCCGCGCATATCGGTTGTGAGATTCAGACCTCCCGCCACTATATCGTTAATTCCCTCTACGAGTCCAACGAGCCCCTGGTCATCGCCTAAAAAACCGCGGGCGACGGGCACGAGTTCACTTACGCGTATCCGATCAATCGTGAGCTTATTCGTAAAGCCGATATCTCGTATGTTGCGTGCATCGAGACGAAGCTTGTTGGACAGCGACCCTTTGAACAGCCCCGCATCAGCCGACAGCTCCACGATATCATTCACGGCGCTCATTTGAGTCTTGGCATCGTTGAGCGTCACTCCTCCATAGACCAGCTTTTTGACCAAAACACTACCGTTGACGTCCACCCCCGGCAGAGGAGCCGCTAAAAGGTGCGCGGGAGCCTGCGCCGGCTCTTCTTGTGGCGCCCCCGTCTTTTGGCTCCGCACCAGAATTTCATCGACATTGAGTAACGATGATTTAACCGTGTAGGACAAGGTGGGGCGAGGCGCTTTTTGGGTTGAATCGGCGACAACCAAAGCCAAGTAATCCGCAAGTCGTGTATCGATTGCAAGATCGGATGAACCAATTTGCACGGTTATATCACCCGTAACGGCACGATTGGTAAAATCCGACTTTCCGTTAACAAGAATAGGCTTTGCGACATCGGGTGACGTAGCTTTGACCTCGGACAACACGACCTTGCCGCCAACATCGAGTTTGGTTGGATCCGCGGGGTCGACCTTGCCCTTGGCCGTCACATCCGATCGAATCATACCCCCTACAGTCACTCCCTCGGGAAGTTTCATAATGTCTTTGAGATCGCCAAGATTTACCGTCGCCTTCAACCCCGCATCAACGGTAGGCCGCGCAAAGTCTTCAACCTCCGCTCGTACCTCGACGGGATTGTCCCCAAGCTTGAAGGCAAACTTCTTGACCGTCAGACTCGTGCCGGTGAATTTAATATCGGCGTTGAGCCCATTTATCGCCTTCGGAAGATCTTCGTACTTTATCTTTCCATCACCAAAGGAAACATGTCCCGCCAAGCGGGGAATGCCGCTCGAGTCGATCGTGCCGGCCAAGTCCATGGTCATTTCGACGAAACCCTCGGCCTCGAGCTTGGCTACTTCCGGAACAAGCTCAACAGGTACTTCATCGATTACATCTTCAATAAATATCTTATCGGATTTAACCGCCACGTCGATTTTTGGGGTACCGATAAAATCATTTATTCGACCGGTCATTTCCAGGGCAATTTTTTGCAACGAAGCGCGAACCGTGTTAATCTTCGCTTTCCCTTCAACCGCATTCGCCCAAATATCATGCGAAAAAGTGACGGTAAAGCCGGTCAGCGGCTTTGAAATCTCCGCCGTCTTCACCGAAACGTCGGATACCACCAGTTCTCCGGTGCTTGTGATGTCACGCAGCTCCTTATCCATAGCGATATCGACACGCTGGTCTATATCACCCAGCGTCACATACCGCCCCGACCTTCGATCGTTATACACGATCTCCGCGTTTTCGATTGCAAACCGTTCCAGTGTCAAAGGTATGGGCAAAGCCGGCATTCCCCCGGGCGTTTTTTTCTTCGGCGCTTTCGCCGCCTCATCCTCATCGCCGCCCATAAATGCCAGATCTTCGTAGTTGAACGAACCCGTAGTGTCGGTTTCCACCAGAAGCTTCAGGTTCTTTATCACCACCTCTTTGATTTCAAGTTTGCGTTGAAACAGGGGCAGCAGCCTAACACCCACGAAAAAGCCGTCGAGAGTCACGAACGGCTCCTCGCTGAAGCCTTCACGCTTTGTGTCCGCAATAGTCACCCCGCTTATTTTTGTGCCGAACACGGGAAATATTGATATCCCCGCTCCCTCAACCGTCACCTCACGTCCAACCGCCTTTTCCAGGTGCGGAAGCACCATGTCTTTGACTTTGTCGGGAGGAAAGGTTGCGCGAAGCGTGATAATGACGGCCACCGGAAGAATAACCGCAATCACGGCAAGGCCTATGATGATTCGCATTGTTTTCTTTTTCGACATAGTTTGACTCCAGTGAGAAAAGGACGATTATATCGCGCAGGCTTTTAATGAAATAGTACGCAAAACTTACTGCAACGCCGCCACCATTTCCTTATACCGCCGCTCATAAAAATATTCCTCCGTCGTGTAAGCGTTGCTCATGGTTCCTATTTGTTTTTCTACCGCCGCTATTCGCTTAGCGGTCTCAGGATGCGTCGACAACGGCTCGAACCATACATCCCCCATGTCGCGCAATGTATCCAAGAAATCTCGCATACCATAGGGATTGTAACCGGCTTCGGCCATATAGGCCACCGCGCAACTATCGGCTTCATATTCATTTGGTTGACTGATCCCGTTCATGAACAGCAACCCATCGACCGCCTGCCCGATCACTGAACTGTCTCCGAGCAATACATTGATCGAATAGTCGATCAACCCGGAGCTGCACATCGCATCCACACCATGCTTTTTGGTAATATGGCCAAGCTCATGAGCCATTACGCCCGCCAACTGAGCCTCGTTTGCACATTTTTTGATGAGCCCCGTGTACACGAATATGAATCCGCCGGGGACGGCAAACGCATTGATAGTGGTATCGTCAATAATCGTAAATACATATTCGAGGATCCCGTCCTCCGGTCGGTCGGTCTGGGAAGCCGCGAGCCGGTCACCGATGTCACGAAAATAATCATAGAAATCATCGTAGACGACACTGTCGAGAACCGGATATTCATCGGTACGGCCGACGATCTCATCGTAGTACCGCCGTCCCAACTGAACTTCGTCTTCCTTACCAATAAAAAGAAAGCTGCATGTCTTTCCAACGGCATCAAGAACTCGTACGCAGCCCCAAACAAAACACACCGCTACCGCCACTAAGACGCCCAACAAAAGCAACCGTTTCATAGTCGATTCCTCTCTATTTTTCATGACGCATGCCGCGGTAGGGATGCAGGTATGGGCACGCTATACTAAAATACTACTCCGACCGGGGGCCGGCGAAAAGGGCGGCAAGGCAGGATGTGATGCAACAGCCGACGGAGGAAGATGCCGCTACCGGATCAGCTTCGTGGGTGAATCGACAAAATGCACACACCCTGTCAAGTCAAGCGAATAAACCACAGGAACCAAAGGGGATTTAAGCAACGATTTTATTCGGTTCAGGCGTGCTCGCACCCGGAACTTTTTTGCGAGGCCGACCCGG
>WJJU01000593.1 GCA_014729595.1 Chitinivibrionales bacterium | reverse complement strand
GGGCGGTAGCGAGAAAACCGATGATTGAGAGCAGCGCCGACGATGTGAGAGGGCGAAGCAACAAACGACGGATATCGTGCGGAATTCGAGTGGACACCAAGGAGTCCAGCGGCGGATGAAGAGTAAGTATGCCGAGTGTGGCCGCGAACGAAAGCTGATAGCCCGGGCTGAAGAGACTCATAGGCGAGGATGTCAGCCACGCGATTCCGGCAAGCCCCAATGCATTAAGGGGGTGTGGTCGACGCTGAAATATGAGTGCCACAAGGAAAATCGTAGCCATTATAACCGCCCGGTACAATGAAGGTATCGGCCCAATGAGCAGAAGGTACGCCCATATAACGGCAAGCGTGCAGATCGTTTTAGCGATTTGTGGTAGGGGAAGGGGGCCGAGAACGAGCATGACGGCGGCAATCAGCATACCGACATGTAGACCCGAGATTGCCAGAAGGTGATAGATGCCGGCCGACCTATAAAGGTCTCTGGTTGTCGACGCCAACTCATCCTTTTCCCCCAAAAACGCCGCAAGCAATATTCCTCGGTGACGGATATTCGAGAGATGAGCGGCGACGGCATGGACGGCTCGCCGGAAAGAGAGCGCGGCGGAGACGGCGGGACCGGGCATACTGTCCAGGATGGTGACCGAATCGGCGTACAGCGTTCCCCAAAGATTGTTGTACATCATGTGCAGCCGTTCATCGAACGCCCCCGGATTGACTTGAGACTTAGGTATGCGGATACGACCGGTACATTTCACATAGCTGTTGCGGGTAGGCGAAACGGCGCTTCTGCAGAGGAACCGCTTATTTAGTGCCTCCGATTCGCCCATACTCGTTTTATCCACCAAAAGCACAAAAGTGTACCCGTCAAAGACCGTCCGGGGGAACGAGGCAACGGTTCCGGCAAACTCGACACGGTCTTTGTCGCCAAGCAATGACTCCAGGCGAGCGAATGTCCGTGTTTCGCAATGGCATGAACGAATCGACAGAAGTATCCCGACCGCTACGAAAAAGATCGCGCGAAGTAACACGCCCGGTGTGAACAACGCAACGCCCAGCAGTAGGGGGATTGCAACAGTCGCAACGGTAGTGTATAATGGAATAGCAATGGATTCGGGAACATTTCGTCCCGCGACAATGCCGACCGATATGGCAATCCAGCCCACAAGGGCGGGCATGTGTGCCCATTGGCGCAGGCCGGGCAATAAGTAAATCAGCCGATTTCGCAGAGTTGTGCCGGCCATGAGTGGCTTGCCCCTTGTCCATGACAATGATACCGAAAATAATCGAATGGCGGCGCCCACATGTTCGAATACGTTAGCCGGCAGCATCTTTGGGGGAAATTGGATGATCGCTAAAAGTGATGTGACGGTCCTTGTTGTTGACGACGAGCCCGAGATCCGTAGTCTTATCGCCGATTATCTAAGTGATGAGGAAGGGTACAAAGTTCTTGAAGCCGAAAACGGTCGAGATGCGTTGGATAATATCATACCCAATTGCAAGGTCGATCTTGTCCTCTCCGACATCAATATGCCGGTAATGAAAGGTTTCGATCTGCTTAACGAGGTCCGGCGCCACTATCCTTACATCAAGAGAGTCCTAATAACCGCCTATAACGTCGAGGATTACCTGGAACTGGCACTCAAGCACGATGTGGGTAACATATTTGTGAAAACGACACCGTTCAATTTCGCTGAGCTTTCCGCATGCCTCGAGTGTCTTCTTACCGGAAACATATTCGGGGCTGAGCGTTACTTTGATTCACCGGCGCAGCGACGCTCGGTAATGGTCAAACGTGGAGACTGCGTTGCTGAAAGCGCCGCCCGTATTATTGCGCTTCTGCCGCAAACCACTATTCCTTCGAAACTTGAGCTGGTTTTGATTGAGCTTTTAACCAACGCGGTGTTTTATGGGGTAAGGAATGAGCGCCCGGACCGCAAGGAGGGGTGGAACCATGATTTTGAACTCAGCGATGAAGAAGCGGTGCAAGTGTCGGTTATGTGGGATGCGGAAAAGCATGCGGTTTCGATCGTCGATACCGGAGGGAAGCTGAAGAAAAGAGACGTGCTCTATTGGTTGAACCGTCAAGTCTCCAGAGATGAGCAAGGAATGCCGGTCGGACTGTTTGACTCCCACGGCCGCGGCCTATTCATCGCTCGTAAGTACATCGATCGAATGATAATAAACATCGATCGTGCGCGCAAGACTGAACTTATTGTCGTCAATTATCACGATAAAAGTTTTGAGGGATATAAACCGCTGTACATCAACGAACTGTAACGCCAATGCTTAGCGAAACCGCCCCGAATTCCGGTTCGATCGATCGCCAACCAGCGCAAAAGGTAATTTCTATTTGAAAGAGATCTAACCGAATAATCCGCACCGACGTTCAGGTATACGTGCTGTCGGGCAACGACGCTCACCTCATGGAGCAGCTCACCGTTTCATCCAAGGTTCATTCTTGCCCCGGGGGTATTGCTTTGGTGCAGTACCTGGCCCGGCGTTTTACCTACCTTTCGGAAGAGCAATGGCGTAGCCGCATTTCCGAAGGAAGGATAACGCTTAATGGAAAGCACGTCGAGGCTCGGTCGTCCGTGCGCAACGGCGATGTGATCTCGTATCGTATGCCCGATTTTCATGAGCCGCCCGCGGATCTCGATTATTCAATCGTATACGAAGATTCATGGCTGCTGGGCGTAAACAAGCCCGGAAATCTTTTGGTCCATCGGGCAGGCCGATCTTTCAGGTCCAACCTTATTTATCAGATTCGCCATGTACATGTCCCTTCGTATCCCGGTGCCAACATTGTAAATCGGCTTGATCGAACCACGTCGGGTGTTGTTTTGATAGCACTCGACGGTGAAACGCTTTCTTCGATGAATCGAATGTTTGTCGATCGCAGTATCGATAAGCGGTATCTTGCCGTTGTATGCGGCGTGCCGTCCCCCCGAAAGGGATTAATAGATGCGCCGATAGGGAGAGCCGATCAGGCGGGGGTATTCGCCGTGAACGGTATACATCCTAAAGAAGCGTTAACGCGCTACCGGCTGATTCGTCCGTTGAGCCGCCGGTACGCACTGGTGGAACTGACGCCCTTGACTGGTCGCACCCATCAACTACGCGTGCACATGAGCTATCGAGGGACTCCGATCGTTGGTGATGCTATGTACGGCGGCGTCGGAATAACCGAAACAATCAATAAAACACTGACTGGCCTGGATGCGGACGTGCGTGATTGGTTATTGAAGGATACCGAGG
>WJJU01000592.1 GCA_014729595.1 Chitinivibrionales bacterium | reverse complement strand
AGTTGCGCACCGATCGATCCTTGCCCGAAATTCTCGTCGGCGACTTCAACAGCCCCGGAACGCCTTCAATACCGGTAGGGGAGACGTACCGGCAATTGCTCGCCGTTGGCTTTAAGGACGCCGACACTTCGAGCATGCCGAATCTCACCTGCTGTCATCCGTCAACATTAACGAGCACGCGGGTCGAGCTGAGTACACGGATCGATCTTATCCTCATAAGAAACACCAATAAATACGAAAACCTCGAGCCGGGAACAATAAGCGTGCCGGGAGACGAACTCAGCGATAGAATCCTGGTTTCGAGTCCCGCAGGTTCGATGCTTCTATGGCCCTCGGATCATGCGGGAGTCGTAGCGTTCTTACGTATCGTTGAATGATTACCGAAGGGACACGCGAGATCTTCGGTTGACGCTACCTTCACAACCCGAGTGAACACCCGGCCTTATGCGGCGCATGGCACATGCTTTGCGCCGTTTCCTCACGGGCATGCGACGCGCGATCGTTCAATCGTGTGCCCCTTGCGGGAAACTCTCGGTCGTCGCTCCGTCGAATTTCTCGTTTAACGGAAGTAGATAGTACGATTCGTCGGCATGTCTTTGGCGCGAATAGTGCCGCGAAGTCGTTCCGGAGCAAGAGCATCGTGAATGGCAAAGGCGGGCCGCCGTATCATACTTAGCTCATATAGCCCGGTACAAAGCTGGCGGAGGATCGCCTATCCTGATCCCTCCACTGAGCGGTTGCCGTACCGGAGGGTTCCCGGCCGGGCGCCGCGACAGAGCATACCGGGCGTATATCGAGGTGGGGAAACGCTCCGGTGGTCACGAGGGCCGCGGGTGACGTCGTTGCGGGTTACCGGACAGGCACTCGGGTGCCGTGCGGGACGTTTTGACACTAATGGGCCATGTTTTACTGAGTAAAGCCCATACCACGGCGTACTGAAGAACACGTAGGGAATCTCTGGCCGTGCTCGACAAGTGGGTTTGAGGTACTGCAGGAAAATGCTATGGCTTGGAAAAGAATCAGAACCGGATTGCTTGTCACGGGTGCTCTTGCCGTCGCCGCGCCTATTCTTCTTAATTTGGCTTTTGCAATAGCCTTGTCATTCCCGATCGTGCAAAAGCACGCCGATCGTGAAGCGGAGCGCTTGCTCGGTGCATTGTCGGCGGGACAGGTATCACTTCAGGGTTTTCGGACAGACATGGCGGGCTATCTGGGTATCGAAAAATTGCTGATGCGCGGGCCGGACGGGGGGGCGGATTCCGTGGAAATCAAGGATCTGCGCGTACGGTATTCAATACTTGACTTAATACAAAAACGCGTGCGGCTTGACCGCGTCGCGATCGGAAAGGTGGCCTTGTGTGTCACGAAATCACCCGAGGGTGAATTTTCATGGCCTCTTTTGCGGAAAAGCATAGCCATTGAACGCCGCGAGGATCCGACGGAGGGGAGGGGACGGTTCCGCTGGGTCCTCGCAGCATCTTCAGTTCAAATAGGCCGAATGGAAGTTTTTTATCATGATAGTGCAACGGGGATAAGCGGGGCCGTTCGAGGCGCCGAGATCGAGCTGGATCCAGCTCGGTACGGGAAAAAACCTTTTCGCTTGCGGGCGACGGGAAGCCATTGTGAAACCCCGTGGTGGAGCGGAAATGTGGATACGGTTGAGGTAACCGCCGACATAAGTAAAATGGGATTACGCCTAAAAAATTTTTCGGCCCGAACCGCGCATTCCAAGCTGAAGATGAGGGGGTGGATACCCCTTGCATCATCCCGCCGATGGCGTCTTTCCATGGATGGTAAGCTCGCGGTCGGCGATAGTGTATTTCCGCGACACCTTTTGCCGCGACTCGCACGAGGCGGTGTTTTCAGCGTAAATGCTTTATTGCACGGTACAAGAAAACGCCCACGGTTAAGCTTCGGAGTGCAAGGGTTGGGCCTGCGATACAATAATTACTCAATTGATACTATATCAATGACAGCATCTTACGATAATCAGTCGAATCTGCGTGCCGAAGCCTTCGCGAAGGGGCCGGTGGGAAGCGTCGCCGTTGTCGGGAAGGCTCGTATCATGGACCCTTCGGAACGTCTTAGGCCGGCTCACTATACAATTGATGCCGACATACGCTCACTTCGACTCTCACGATTACGCGGTATCATGATTCCCGACGTGATAGTGAACGGCACCACCACCCACCTTCGCGCGCATGTCGCGGGAGAAAGCACTGAATTGCTTCCCACCCACGCTACCATAGCCACTACGGTCCGGGGAGGTCCTTTTGCCAAAGCCCCTCTTTGTTTGAACGCTGCGTTGGATTCAAGTCACTGGTCGATGCGGGGCGAGTGGGGGCGTAACATCTTGGGGGGCAAGGGCCGTATAGACGGCGGTATCATCGGACAATTTCATGCTTACCTTAACGATCCGGGGATATGGACGGAATCGAGTATGGGGTGGCCGATGGAAGGTACGCTGAATGTAAACGCCCACGTGAGCGGCCCCCTAAGGAAACCGAGGCTAAACGCCGAATTTGAAGGTGTGCGTTTGCGAAGTCAAGGCCTGGTAATAGATACGGTGAGCGGCAGTATGTCGTGGCGTAGGGGGAAAGCTAGATTCAGGCGGGTACGGGCGACGGTGCACGGGGCGTTAGACAGTCTT
>WJJU01000591.1 GCA_014729595.1 Chitinivibrionales bacterium | reverse complement strand
TATATATTCGCCCCCCGTTTTCGGGCATGTTCATATTCCTCCACAATTAGAACGCCGGCCCCCTCGCCAAGAACAAATCCATTACGCGTTTTACAAAACGGCCTTGAGGCTTTTTCCGGTGGTTCATTATTGCCGGATAGCGTACAGATAGCTTCGAACGCGGCAATCGTTACCGGTGTTATCGGCGCTTCAGCGGCCCCGGCAATCACTACATCGGCATCATCGAAACGAATGGAATCGTATGCATACCCGACCGAATCAATTCCCGCGGTGCAACCGGTTGCGGTAGTTATGGCCTGACCCATAACCTTGGTTGCCGCGGCTGCTTCGGTGGTGGTAGTATTCGGCATTGATTTGGAATACGAATATGGTGAAGCATCTTCGACATCAACACTCGACTTACCGCCGTCCGTAAGCACGATAAATTCTTCATCCATGAATTTAGTCCCTGCTACGGCATTTGCTATGTTGATGCCTATTCGTTCAGGAATTTCATTTTCCATGTCAATTCCTGCATTGTGTACCGCTTCCAACACTGCGATTTTTCCGAATTGCGCATTGCGATCCATTCGGCGAATTTCGCACGCGCTCAGATCATGCTGCGCAGGATCAAAATTCCTCAATATACCATAAGATTTTGAGGAAAAATTGAAATCGGCGAAGTCGTTTTGGTAGGACAACCCGCTTTTGTTTTGAATAACCTGACTCCAAAATTTCTCTATCCCTACACCCAGAGGGGTTACTACTCCAATTCCCGTTATAACCGCGCGCCTCATTATGCTACCTTCGTTCGTTCGATTGTTTTTTTGTACTCAGATAGATCCAGTAATTCTTTTGCCTGGTCGAGCGCCTTAATAACGGCACCCATTCCACATGCAGGCAAAGCCGATACAATGACGGTTATTATTTCTTCCGTAGTTGCACCATGAGCTAATGCTCGCTCAACGTGAACCGTGATTCCATGTTCCGATTGTTTACCGGTCAGTATCCCAAGGAGGATCAATTCTTTTGTTTTACCGTCGAAAGGGCAGCGTCGCTCCAGATTTTTGATAAGGCCGAAATAGCCGTCAAGAATATCCGGTGAAAAGCATTTAATTATGTCGACTGATTGCATTCCGCCTCCCAATTTTCATGGTACTTGCCTTCATGCTCCAAGTATGTACGCAAAGATGCCAGTGCGCAACGTATCGTTAAGTATCTTTTTTCTTCTCCATAAGCTCACAACAACCATCCTTGAACCAAGGAATACACGAATACCGCTCCCGTATTCGCCTCATCCGCATACGCACAAATCATCCCCCGATTCAAGAAAAAAGTCGCCACTTGGCGGCTCCGCCTCTACCCTCTGCCCTTTCTCCATCCCGCTTTGCGGCAAAGAGAGAGAGACATGAAAAGTATGTTATCGAAAACAGCGGCGAAACCCGCGCACCTCATTACACAAGGAGAGGAGCCGGCGGCGCGGTGGATGCGGGCACGCTTTCCCGCCTTATTGATTATTTGATTATAGATAGTCTAGTGGCAGTGCATTCGTTACGACATTCTGTTCTATTTTACGCTTAAAGCTTTTCAATTCCTCCACACTCCCCTTGTTTATATATCCTTGAATTTCCTCATCGCTATGGCCGGTTTTCGGATCTATCGCAAAATCTTGAATCCATGTCATTCGAGTTCCCGCCTTTTCCTTTGTTAGCTCAGTAAAGAGGATCCAATGCGTAAAAGGGAATACGGGATTCAAACGCACCGCATAGGCAAAATAAGCTGATCTGTCTATAATTCTTTGAGAAACCCACGTTTCCGTTTCCTCATGATCATGCTCCGCACCATGATCGTGCTCATGATCATGGTCGTGCTCGCCTTCTTCACCGCCGGTAATACGAAATCGGAGCTTGGTTCTTCCATCGATCAGTTTTTCCTTGTCTAAAAGCTCGACTGCCTGATAGCCGTGCAATACCGGCCAATTTTCGATATTGTTTATCAATAAGAAAAGCGCATCAATTTCCTTATCAATTACAATCGAATTTCTTGTATATCCCGGCATACTATTATCCTCTCTTGGTTATGTGCCGTCTAAGCACTTATGCCGCATCCCTAATCGAACAAAGGATGCTTCTTATTGTTGTCCATGTCGCGGCTTCTCCTTTAGAGAACACTACACCTATTCTTTTTTCTATCGCTTTTGCAAGCTCCATCATTGTAAGGGAATCGAATCCGAATTCACCCACCAAATCGGTGCTTTCTTCTACCTTCGAATCGATCATATAC
>WJJU01000055.1 GCA_014729595.1 Chitinivibrionales bacterium | reverse complement strand
TGGACCGGTTGGAGCAACGAGATTTGGTAGCGAAGTTCCATACCGGCGCGACCGAACGCTCCGAACGCGCACGAATTCGTTTTTCGAGTAACCCCAGCGACTTCGACGACTTGGCGGCGATGCGGCCGGCATTGAAGATCGACTGTGCTCATTTCATGGGGCCCAATCACATTGCCATGGCCCCCGTGCTCGACAAAAATCCAAACATTCGAGCGGACCTTTCGGGATTGATAGAGAATTACGATGACAACGCTCCCGGTTCATATACCTCGTTTGTGCGATACCGGCTCGCCGACGCCATAATGTATCTGCCCGGAGTCGAACAGTTTTTGTTCGGAAGCGATTACCCATTCTGCGATCAGGGCGATGTGCTACGATTCGTCGAATCGCTTTTTGACGAGTACGAATTCACCCCAAAAAATCGCGAAGACATCATGTATAACAACGCCGCCCGACTGTACGGATTCACTCATGGTTGATACCGACGATTACACTCCGTATTTGCGTGCTCTTGTATCGTCGGCGCGCGGCGAAGTGCCTTTCTATAGACGATTGTACGCTTCGTACCCCAATTCCATCGAGTCGCCGGAAGATTTCGCGGCGCTTCCGTGCTTTAACGACAATATGCTGAGCCGTGAACATCTCCACGACATGGTACGGGATAGTGACAAGATTTTTCATGTATGCTATCCGCCAAACGCGTTTGTAGCCGACTGTGAAATGCCTCGCGTGCAAAGCCTCAATGATCTTGAGGATGAATATGTGGTACTTCAATGGATCTTGGAAGAGTGTACGCTTGATCGAGACCCCGTCCCGCGCATGGCCATGATCACCGGCGAAAAATCCTCCTACTATGCGGGGGAAATCGCAAAAATGATTATCCTGACGCTTAATTGTCCGTTCGGCGCCTTGGTATATCGTGGTCAAGAGCCGGAAAAACTACGCGCCGCGCTGGAATCGTTTGAGCCCGAAATCCTTTTGTCCACCATCGACATCGCTCCGGACGCCGTTCCACGATCGGTAAATACCATTTTGTACACGGGCTACGACAAGGTCACACCCGAGGGTAAATACAAAAACCCGGACTGGTATCACCTCTTGTACCATCCTTTTATGGGTCTTGTCGGCTTCGGTCATCAAACCGGAGAGTATCGATACAATTCCGATTATTTCTATTTGGAAAACGACATTACCGGCCAGATAGTATATACTTCGTTCATGCAAAATCTCATGCCCGTAATTCGGTACCGATCACGCGATTTCGGCGAGGTTGTCGACCCGCATACCGGAGTGTTACGGTTACGCTATAGAGGATCTCATTAAGTTACGCCATACCGATGCTATGATATACGAACCGTCCATAGAATGCTCCTCCCCCCAAGCACTCGAACAACTTCAAGGTATGCGCCTTCGGCAGATGGTCGACGAGAACTTTGCGACGATCCCTTTTTACCGCACGCGCCTTCGGGCCGCGAACCGGAACAAAGGCACCGATGGAATGAGCAATAAAGAACTTCTGTATCTGCTCGAACGCGTACCGGTGATGGGTAAAGATGAATATCGCTTTGTCGACCGCGAAATAATTCCGCGCATAGACAAGAAAATGTTTTTCATCGACTCGACTTCGGGCTCGACGGGAACGCCGAAATCGCGGTTCTGTACGGCACTGGACGACATTCACGACACCTCGCTCTGCACCCGCGCATTCGCCTCATTCGGCATTTCTTCATCCGATCGCGTTTTGACTTTCGATCTCGCCGATCTCACCTATTACACCCAATTCACCAAGGCGATGCAGGACTTAGGTGTAATCAACAGTTTTTTCTACAGCGCGCGGTCCGATTTTGTAACAAGTATGCGCGAGGCATTTCGCTGCCGCCCCACCGTTATCATCGCCATGCCAAGTATTCTCAAACGATGTCTGGATTCCTTTCTTAAAGAAATCGCGGCATCTCCCGGCTTGCGTACCGTCGTCTACTTTGGGGAACCGCTTGAAGAGGATATTCGCCGTTTTTTTAAAGAGCGTTTCGGCATAGCGTGTTACTCGCTCTATGGCTCGACCGATGTAGGAT
>WJJU01000590.1 GCA_014729595.1 Chitinivibrionales bacterium | reverse complement strand
CCGCTGATGCCATAGAGCGGCTGAATAATCCGAATATCCCCGACGACCCCATGCGCATAGCACTCAACGGCTCCACCAAGATGCTGCCGCGGTTCATGGATACATTTTACGCTGCGCAAAAGAAGGGAATCGGCAAGGAACGTCTCGGTGTAGTGCTGTTGCCGGTGGCGGGTTTCCTGCGGTACACGCTGGGTATCGATGACGGCGGTGAGGTGTTTGCTTTGGAGGGTGATCCGAAAAAAGCAACGTTGGAGGCATGCGGCAAAGCGGCGTGCCTAGGGAACCGCGATTCAGCGATCGCGTTCAAAAAGCTTATCGCCGACGCCGGCGTAATGGGACATAACCTTTATGAATACGGTCAAACCGGAAACGAACTCCAAGAGATTTCGGCGAAAATGCTGTCCGGTGAAGGCGCCGTCCGCAAAACCATAGAGGAATATCTTCGTAAGTAAAAAGCGTGCCGAGAAATTTGCCCGGTTTTTGGTACGTATGCAAAGGGCAAATGGAAGTGCTACAGTGCTCGACGTTGAAGGGTCATTCCCCGGCACATCATTTGCTCAGGGATCCCTCTCTCGGCGCCCGGTTTTGCTGAAGCGACGCTTTGCGGGTGCGATTAGCGGTATATCCCGCCATAGATTTCCTGAGAGGCGCCGAGAGATTACCGGTGGAGCAATACAAGCAGGAACGAATCGTGTGACGCTTCTTTCCGCAACCATTATACTCATCTTGGTGATGGACCCGTTTGGGAATATTCCCTTTTTCCTCGTGGTTCTTCAGACAGTTGAGCCGTCTCGGAGGTTGCGGGTTGTATTTCGCGAGATGCTTATTGCACTGGGCATTCTGCTCGTTTTCCTGGCGGGGGGACCGTCGCTCCTCTCCGCCTTGCAAATCTCCGAGCCTTCACTGAGAATCGCCGGCGGTGTAATACTGTTTTTGATCGCTACCAGGATGATTTTCGGTACGACCGCCGAGCTTGTTGTCGGAGCCCCGGAAGGCGAACCGTTTATCGTTCCGCTTGCGGTTCCCTCCGTAGCGGGTCCTTCGGCCATTGCGGCCGTGTTGTTTCTCGTCGCCCAGGAGCCCCGCCGATGGCCCCTGTGGCTCTTGGCCGTCTTTATTTCGTGGGCGTTTACTATTGTGGTGCTGGCGCTGTCGGTGAAGCTGGAGCGGGTCTTGGGACAGCGCGGACTCAACGCTCTTCAGCGCTTAATGGGCTTGATTCTTACAACATTCGCCGTGGAAATGCTGGTCCAAGGCATAAAGAGCCTGATCCGGAAAGGGCTCTGAACGATACGGCTAAAGTCTATGCCCAACACTCGATAACGCTGGTCCGCTCAAAGCTCCTTCTCAATATCAACGGCCTGCTGATGGGTTTGAAGAATTTCCAGTTCGACCTTTTCGATGCGCTGACCGTCCATCTCGAGAACGCGAAGCTTAAGGCCTTGGTATTCCAATTCGGTACCTTCCTGAGGAACGTCGCCGTATTCGTGATAGACCAAGCCGCCCAATGTATTATACTCGGCTTCTTCCAGATCGAGGTTCAGATCCAGACGTTCCGAAAGATCGTCGAGACCCATGTGCGGGTCGATATGATAAACCGTTGTAGAGATCTGCACGATCGGTTCTTCCTCGATGTCGTATTCATCATGGATTTCACCAACAATCTCTTCAAGAATGTCTTCCATTGTTACCATGCCCGCCGTCCCGCCATATTCATCGACAACTATAGCAAGATGAACCTGCTTTTTCTTCAACTCTCGCATCAAATCATCGATCATTTTGCTGTTTGGCACAAAATGAGGCTTTTTGAGCAGGGTTTCAAGATGGAATGTACCGTGCGGATTGTCATGCAGCCATCCGAGAATATCCTTGGCATAGAGAATGCCGACGATTGAGTCGATGTTTTCGCGATATACGGGTATGCGCGAGTGGCCTGCTTCCTTTATGGTCGTCAGTACCGTCTTGAAATCCGTGTTAACTTCAAGCGCTTTCATATCGATCCGCGGCACCATTATCTCTTTGACGGCGGTGTCACCGAGTTCGAAAATGCTGTGGATCATCTCCTTTTCTTCTTCGTCGAGAGCCTGCTCGTCATCCCCTCCGTCCTGCATCCGCTGTTTTTCTTCTTCCGATAGAAATGCAAAGCGCTCATCATAGCGAAGTACTTTCAGTGCGCCCTTCTGCAGCGCATTGAGCGGGAACGAGAAGAAAATCAGTATCGCCTTAGTGAATCCATAAAGCCGATAGACGCTGGGGGCGAAGGCCAGAGCATAGCGCATGGCGAGGGCTCGAGGTATGGCATAGGCGCAAATCGACAATAATACAACCGCCCAAGCCAGGGTAAGCCCGAATACCGATAACGTATCGAGATCGGGAAATCGCAAGGCGATAAGCAGGAATGAGAGGACCGAAAAGGCAACATTGGAGAATGTTTTGCCGAGAGAAACGGTCACTCCGAGCAGTGAGTCGGTCTTGTGAATGTCCTCGATTTCTCCCACAATTCGGCGTAGCCGGTCGTTATCGGCCGGAACGATATTCTTTTCGAGGGAATAAAAGACAATTTTAACGATGGAGAAGAACGAAGAAAACAAAAATGCGGCGACAAGTCCGGCGATGTAAATACTGTACGACGATGCAGCGGGATCGCTGTCCAACAAATCCTCCTTTGATAATAAAATCGACCCAATGTCAATATACACTAACCACGGGCGTCCAGACAACAATAGCGGGCCTCGTGTTGTTCCATTTCCAGGCGAGCGGCGATGGTGTCGTGCTTATACCCTAAGAGATGGAAAAAGCCATGGACGAACAAGCGTTCAACTTCTTCGGCATAGCTGAAGCCGTATTTGCGGGCCTGCACCGCGGCTCGCTGAAGCGATATGTATATCTCGCCCAGCAAATCAGGGTCGTGAAACTCAAATGTCAGAACATCGGTAACCCGATCGATACCGCGATACTCGCGGTTCAGTTTGCGAATCTTGTAGTTGGAGCACAATACCACGTTGACTATGCCGGTGCATGTAAGCTGCTCACCTACGATTATGCGTTGGCCAACCTCGCGCAGCCGATTGTTCGGGAACGACAGGGTGCGGTAATCGTGATGAAATACGATAGCCACGGCGCCCGTGCTCATAGTGCTGTGCGCCCCAAAATCGTTGACGGCATTTGCCGCGTGATGGTAAAATGTGATATCGGATAATCCGGTATGGATTCCATTGAAGGCCTTTGCCTGCGTGATTGTGGCCGACATCGGCAAACACCATTCACGACTTTAACCGCGCGATACGCTTTTGACGGTGTGAAACCGGCGGTCGAAATCAAGTAATATGGGTAACCAAGTAATGGAATTAACGCATTATATAAAATATGATACGCCGGTGATTGCATGGTGCATTGCGCAGAATTCACACTTTGGACGGTGAACCGGAGAGCGGGGAAATCTATGGCTAATCGCCGCGAAACAGCGATTGCGCTGATTCTAATTCTTATGGCGGCAGGCTCCAGCCTATCCGAAAGCACATCGCGCCGTTGCTGGATCAACAGCATGATCGGCACCGTCAAGGTGCGGCGCGGAAATTCAAACAAATGGATCGATGCACGCCCCAATATGCCCCTGCGTCCCAAAGACGCCGTTAGAACCTTCGTGGAATCCAAAGCCGCCATTCGAACCTCCGAAGGTACCGTCATTGATGTTGGCGAAAATTCTACCGTTCAGATGTCCGTGTTTGCGCAAAACGAAGACGGTTCTCGCAATACCAGTGTCAAAATCTTTAATGGAAGTGTCATGTCGGACGTCAAAAAACTGGTTACAAAGAGATCGAAATTTGAATTCGAAACTCCTACCGCGACTGCGGCAATCCGAGGAACCCGCGTGGGGCTCGATGTAACGAGCGACAAAACCGATATCCGTGTGTACGAAGGACGGGTATTTGTGAAGCCAAGCGGGGGCGGTAAGGGAGCGGAGCTAGGGAGTAACCAAATGACCTCAGTCGCCAGAGACCAGAAAGAGGTAAAAATACGCGAACTCATGGAAAAACCCTCCTCCGGCTCGAGCGCCGCCGACAGCGCAACGATTGACAGCGCAACGATTGACAGCGGAATGATTGACAGCGGAATGAT